>PMKX01000050.1:683-4981 GCA_003158705.1 Actinomycetota bacterium | reverse complement strand
GCCGCGCCGCAATTCGCACAGCTGATCACTGTCATGGCAGGGAGACCCTCCGCATCTCGGCCGCATGTCTACTCTCTGCCGGGGCAGGGTGGACCTGCGCACAAGCGGCGAGCGATGTGGCAGTTCTACGCCGGTCCGCACCGCTCAGAGGCGCGCGGCGAAGCTCCTTGCGGCAGCGCGCGCCTGATCGAGAGCCCCGTGTCTCTGATTCTCGACTGTGTCTGGTAGTATCACGGAAGACGCACGGACGAAGGGGCGCGGGTCAGGCACGACGAGCGCCTCCCAGGAACATCGGGTCTCACGCACGTCGAACCCTTTGCCTGTCTCGGGCGTCTCCCGAGATGTAGCGGCGGTCGCAGATCGGAGGGGTAATGGCACGCATTCGTCCCATCCTTGTGCTCATCGTGGCAGTGCTGGTCGTGATCGTGTGCTTGGCGCCACCGGCAAACGCCTTGGCGCCGGCCGGCGGCGGCTTCTTCTGGCAGAGCCCGCAGCCGTTTGGCTCGGGCTGGTACATCTACAACCTCACCTTCGCCGACGCCAGCCACGTGTGGGGCGTGGAGAGCGGCAACCGGCTCGCGTCTTCCGACGACGGCGGTCTCACGTGGACCACGGTGGACCCCGGTGTTGAGGGCGATCTCTACGGCCTCACCTTCCCCGACGCCCAGCATGGGCGACTGTTCGCCAGTTGGTGGGACACGCAGACAAAGACCGCGCAGGCTGCTCTTGTCTACACCGACAACGGTGGCGCGAGCTGGGCCACGAGGCCCATGCCCAGCCGCTTCGACACCTACGACGCCGCGTTCGCCACGGCGGACAAGGGCTGGATCGTCGGTTACGGCTGGGACAAGGCCTCGCACAAGTCGCGGCCGATGATGCTCACTACCACCGACGCCGGTCAGACGTGGCAGCCGTCGGTGCTGCCGGTGGGTGCGCCTGACTCGCTCAAGGCGATCGACGCGACGCATCTGTGGATGTGCTCGGGGAGTCGCAGCGTCTTGGTCTCGTCCGACGCGGGCGCCACGTGGGTGCGGCACGGACTGCCTGGCGGAGCGCACGTCAACGAGCTCTGCCCCGTGAGTGCCACCAGCGCGTGGGCGATGGTCGAGAGGCGTGCGCGGCCGCACATGCGAGTTCTACGGACCAGCGACGGTGGCGCGACTTGGCACCTGGCTACGACTCTTGACGACAACGCCTACGGCACCCTGACGGCGACGAGCCCAGACGAGGCGTGGATCTCGGTGAGCCTTGACTTTGGCGGGGGCAACGCGCCGGCGTGGGTGCAACGTACGGCAGACGGCGGGCACACGTGGACGCGTTCGTACGTGGGCCCACGGGCCGTCGGCAGCCTGGTGGTTGGCCCCGGTGGCGTGATGCTCGGAGCGGGCGCCGGCCTGTGTCGCTCCACCGACTCCGGCGCCACCTGGCTGCGCGTCGTCGGCGACGGGTACGGCTACTGGTTCGACGACGTGTGCGCCGCTGGGCCGGCCGACCTCTGGGCTGTCGGCAACACCACGCCGGATGCCCCCGGCGTCTGGGGCGAGGACGGCTTCGGCGTGCTGTTCCACTGCGCCGACGGCGTCACGTGGCGGCAGCAGGACCTGCCGCTGGGGGCGCTGCTCGAAGCGGTCGATTTCGCCGACGCCCAGAACGGCTGGGCCGTCGGCGGTTCGGGCCGTGTCTTGCGCACCACCGACGGGGGCGCCTCGTGGTCGTCGCGGCCTGCCGACTCTCGCTTCGATCTCTTCGACGTGAAGGCCCTGAGTGCGCAGTCGGCGGTGGCCCTTGGCTATGACGGATCGAAGAACCACTGGTCCATCGTGTCAACGAAGGACGGCGGGGCTACCTGGCAAGCGGTCGTGCGGCCGAGCAGGGAGCTGCTGCGTACGATCTGCGTGTTCAGCCCTAGCCACATGCTGGTCGCCGGAGAGCTCCTGGGCAAGAACAGAAAGGGCCTGCTGCTCGAGACCACTGACGGCGGTGCCACGTGGACGCGCCGCCTCCTCACGGTGAAGCCCTGGGTGCAGGACATGACGTTCATCGATGCGACGCACGGCTGGATCCTGGCGAGCGACTCGCAGTCGATGGGGCTCGCTAGCTCTTCGGGTCACGGAACGGTGGTGCTGCGCACGAGCGATGGCGGCGCTACGTGGCAGAGCGCCGACCTCGGCAAGGTCAGCGATGCCGGCCTGACTTCGTTGGCCTTCAGCGACGCCGACCATGGCTGGGCCGTGGGTGACATGGTGCTCAAGACGAGCGACGGCGGCGCCAGCTGGCAGGACGCTGGTGTGGACGTGCCGGGGAGTCCGACTATGCGCGAGGTCCCCATGTTGCGTGCCGTCGTGTGCAGCGACGAAGACGTGTGGGCGGTGGGGCCAAGTCAGGTCGTGCTTTCCACGCTCGACACCGCCGCCGACACGGCGCCGCCCGTGACCATCGACGACGGCGACCGCCTCTGGCACAACAGCAGCGTTACCGTCCACTTGAGCGCCTTTGACGCGGCTTCAGGTGTGGCGCGGACCGAGTATCACATCGCCGGTCTGCCGGGATGGACGACCGGCGACGAGGTGACCTTCGAGGCGCCGATCGATCACAGCGGCGACGGTCGCCATGAGTTCACCTACCGGTCGATCGACGTGGCCGGCAACGTGGAGTTCGCGCAGAGCTGCGTGGTGCTCATCGACACGACGACTCCGGAACCGCTTGCCAAGGTGCCTCACGTCGCGGCTCAGGGAAGTACAGCGGTGCTCGGTGTGCGCGTCAACGACGATCCGAGCCCGGATGCGCAGGTCACGTTGAAGCTGGTCCGCTGGACAGGGAGCACCATGGAGGTGGTGCAGACCAAGCATGTCGGACTGCTCACCACCAACGAATGGCACAACGTCACCGTGCGCTACACGGCTCCCCAGGGCAGCTACTACTGGGTGGTCGAGGCCAGCGATTTGGCCGGCAACGCGGCCGACGAGGAGCTCCTGACTTCGGCACGCGTGACCGTGACCTAGAGCGATGTGCAGGAGCGGCGGTTCCGCCGCTCCTGCTGGACTTGGAGGGCAGATGCGAGCTCGCAGCGCTCTTGCGTGGGGATTACCATGGGCGGCCCTAGGTCGATCTTGCCAAACGGCCTGACCGGGAGACGGACCTTGTCTTCGGCGACGGCTTGCACTCCTGCTGGATCTTCATGGCCCCCATCGGCACGGCGACCGGCCTGGCGCAGGGCGTGGCGAGTGCGACCGCGCGGTTGCCTGGTCACGCGACCACGAGGCTTACCGACGGCGCCATTGCCGGCAGAGTCGCCTCATCTTGGCTCAGCCCGGTTTGGGGCAGTTCGGGACTGACGGTAGGCAACAGCCGCTTCGTCGTTCTGGTGAGCGGCGATCTGTCGCCGCGCGAGATGGTGCGCGTGGCCGACTCGCTGAAGGTCGACGCGCAGTAGATGCGATGCCGCTTTGCCGCTGAGCTGCGGATTCGCTAGTGTCCTGTGTGGCGAGCATGAGAACGGAGGCCCCGGTGGCCCAGACCGAGCAACGGCTCTACTCCTTCGGCCCTTTCGGTGTTTCGGTGTGCGATGGTCCCTACGGCATCTTCAAGTGGCAGAAGCAGAATGTCACCANNGTCGTCGAGCTGACCGACCGCTGCATCAAGGGCATCGACAACCGTGGCCTCGGCCTGTTTCGCTTTCGCTCTTGGGGGAGCGACTCGTCCTTTGAGATCCCCTACGCCTCCGTCGTCTCGGCGCAGGTGCGGCCGCATCCTGCGCGCCTCGGCATGATGCAAGTGCTCGACATCAGGTACAGCGAGGGTGAGCAGGTGTGCGAGAAGTCCATCGCCTCGTACAACGACCGCATCCAGAGCGCGTACGCGATCCTGCAGAGCCACTTGCCGTCGTAGCGCGACGGCGCGACACCGTGTGAAGCTTGCCCTTCCCTGGGTACCATGAGCCCACGTTGTCGACCCTCGGGAAAGCGGGGACATGGTCACAAACGGACGCCATCGTGTGGTGATAGTGGGCGGCGGCTTCGGCGGGCTCTACNNTGCGCGGTGTGCTGCGCGGCCAGGCCAACGCCAAGGTGCTCCTGGCCGAGGTCACGGGATTCGACTTGGCGGGGCGCAACGTGACCGCGGTCGAGCCGGACGGCAGCGACCTTGTCGTGGCCTACGACTCGCTCATCGTCGCCGCCGGCATGACGCCCACCTACTTCGGCCACGACGAGTGGCGCGCGGCGGCACCTGGCCTCAAGACGCTCGAGGACGCGCGCTGGCTCAGGAGCCATATTCTGGGCGCCTTCGAGATGGCCGAG
>PMKX01000050.1:0-582 GCA_003158705.1 Actinomycetota bacterium | reverse complement strand
ACGGCCGCCGAAGACATCCGCACCGCGGGCATCGACCTCAGGAATCCCGACGGCAGCATCGAGCACGTGGCGGCGCGCACCGTGTGCTGGGCGGCCGGGATGAGGGCGGCGCCGCTGGCCGACGCTCTGGCGGCGGCCAGCGGCACACCCACTGACCGTGCCGGCCGCCTCCTCGTGCGGCCGGACCTGACGCTGCCCGGCCACGCCGAGGCATTCGCCATCGGCGACATGATGGGGCTGGACGACCTGCCCGGCGTGGCTCAGGTGGCCATGCAGCAGGGCCGCTATGCGGCCGGCGCCATCGCCTCACGGCTCGCCGGCGAGGATCCGCCGCCACCGTTCCGCTACAAGGACAAGGGCACGATGGCCACCGTCGGGCCGCGACACGCCGTCGTCGACGCCTACGGCTTGCGCATCGGTGGCTTCATCGGCTCGATGATGTGGGCCTTCATCCACGTGATGTACCTCGTCGGCTGGGGCAACCGCGTGATCACCGTCATGCGCTGGCTGTTCCAGCTCACCACCCGCAACCGCAGCCAGCGGCTGGTCGACGTGCGCCACGCGGCGAGCTGGCGCGAGCTG
>PMKX01000210.1:22747-31361 GCA_003158705.1 Actinomycetota bacterium | reverse complement strand
CTGGCCCGCGAGGCCGACGCCGTGCTGCCCTTTCACGACTGGGACGAGCCTGTGATGGTGCCGCCGCTCATGGTCGGTCTGCGCCTGGCGGAGACGGCCGGCGATGCGGCCCTGGCAGGCGAGCTGCGCGCCGGGCTGGAGGCAGTACCGGCGGTCCTGCGGCGCGTCGTGCCCGTGGAGGTGGGTCGAGCCGAGGAGCGAGCCCGCGAGTTCCTCGACAGCGTCCACCTCTATGTGCTGGGCGCGGGTTTTCTCGCCGGGCTCGCCTACAAGCTGGCGTACAACATCGTGATGGAGAACATGCGCATTGGGGCCGCCTTCATCGACGCCAGCGAGTTCCGCCACGGCCCCTGCGAGGCACTGGAGCGCACGCGGCCGGACATGCTCGTGCTGATCGGCAGCGACTGGTCGCGGGGGCAGACTCTGCGCACGCTGGAGGCCTGTCGGCGGGCGGGGGCCCGCACGCTGGTCTACGACGCCGCCGAGTTCGGCGAGGTCCATCCCTGGTTGACACCGCTGGTGGTCTACCCGGCGGTCGAGCCGTTTGTGATCTACTCGGCCGTCCTGCGTGGCGTGGTCGATCTGGCGCCGCGGGTGCAGATGGGCGGCCGCGGCCTCTACGCCTTCGAAGAGGAGACGCCGTGAGGGGCGTCGTGGCGGCATCCGGCCGCGCCTAGCGCGACCTTACTAGCTGAGGGGGAGACATCATGATCGTCACATTGCGCTTTGTCCGGCATCATCTGGCCCTGCTGATCGTGACACTGCTGGCGATGGGTCTCGCCTGGGGACTCTGCGTCTCGCTGGCGGCGGCCTCATCGCCGTCGCCGGCGACTGGCAAGGTGGTGCTCAGGATCGGGTGGACCACCGACCCCGACAACCTGAACCCCTTCATCGGCTACGCGAACTGGACCTTCGAGATCTGGAGCCTCAACTACCAGACGTTGTTCGGGCTCGGGGTCGATGGCAAGCCGACCCTCGACGCGGCGGCGCAGTACCCGACCCAGGCAAACGGCGGCATCTCAGCCGACGGCAAGGTCTGGACGGTCCACATCAAGCCCAACCTGCGCTGGCAGGATGGCACGCCTCTGACCGCCGACGATGTCGCTTGGACCTACAACTACGCGATCAAGAACCATATGGCGAACGTCAGTGTGCAGACGATCGGTATCCGCGATGTGAAGGCCCTCAACGCGACCACCGTGCAGATCGTGTGCTCCAAACCCAAGGCCGACATGGAGTCCTCGTCCCTCTACATCCTGCCCGAACACATCTGGCAGAACGTGAGTCCGCAGGCGGCCCAGAGGAGCTACCTCAACAGCCCACCGGTGATCGGCAGCGGGCCGTTCGAAACGGTCAAGTGGGTCAAGGGCAACTACCTCGAGATGGTGCGTAACCCCTACTACTCAGGGCCAAAGCCGACCATCGACACGATCCTCTTCGAGGACTACCAGAATGCCGACACAATGGCCAAGGACCTCCAGAGCGGCGCCATCGACGCCGCGTACGGCATCCTGCCGGCGCAGTATCGGTCCCTGCAATCGCTCAAAGGTATCCAGGCGATCGGTTTCAACAACTACAACTGGGACTACCTCGACTGCAACTGCTACACGGGCTCCTCAGGTGGCAACCCCGTGCTGCGCGACTGGCGTTTCCGTCACGCGCTCGCCTATGCCATAGACCAACAGAAGCTCATCAAGATCGCCGAGAACGGTAACGGCTTGCCGGGCACGACGATTGTGAGCCCTAACACCTGGAGCAACCCCGACTACCACTGGCAGCCGTCCGTGACCGACGCCTACACCTTCGATCTCGCCAAGGCCAACCAGCTGCTCGACCAGGCGGGCTATCCTCGGGGTCCGGATGGGCTGCGCCTCTACAAGGGCAAGCCGATCGAGCTGCGCCTTTGGGCGAAGGCCGACACCGATTACGAGCAGACGGAGGGCAAGCTCCTCGCCGGCTGGTTCAAGCAGCTCGGCCTGAAGATAGACTTCTCGGTGATCGACTACGGCGCCATGGCCGCGCGTGTGTGGAACTTCGACGGCTCGACCTACGACCCCCAGTTCGACCTCTATGTCTCGGATTGGATCGGCTACACCGACCCGGGCCCCACGCTGACGGCCTTCACCACGTCGATGATCGGATCCATCAACGAGACCGGCTGGTCTAATGCGCAGTACGACAAGTTGGCCGTACAGCAGGAGACCACGCTCGACCTGCAGACGCGCAAGGATCGCATCTGGCAGATGCAGCAGATCATGTACCAGCAGGCGCCGTGGATCGTGCTCACCTACCCCTATCTGCTCGAGGCCTACAACACCGACAGATGGACGGGCTGGACGCGCGCACTGAACGGCCACGGCCCAGCCGTGGTCTGCTGCAGCGGCGCGATTGCCAGCTACCTCAACCTTCGTCCACGCAGTGCCTCGGTCGGTGGCACCAGCAACAGGGGCTGGATCGCTGCGATCATCGTGGCTGTCGCCGTGGTGGTCGGTGTGCTGATCTGGCGAATACGCCGCCGTCCGACAGATGCTGTCGAGCGCGAGTAAGACGCGGCGCTCGCTGGGGGCAGACGGTGCGTTGTGGGCGCAAGGCGGGCGAGCGCACGCTTGACGAGTGGGGGACACAGGCGGACGGTGCGAGCAAGGAGGCGCTCATGCGCATGCCATCGATGACGCAAGTCGCGGGCATGAACCTTGCCTACATGTTCTTTCCGCTCACGCACTTCCTCGACGCTATGGTCGAGTTCGAGGTCGGAAGCATCGAGCTCTGGGGCGGATCGCCGCACCTCTACGCCGACGACGTGAGCGCAGCTGACGTCGCCCGGGTGCGTCGTGAGATAGAGCATCGAGATCTGAGGGTGGTCTGCTACACGCCCGAGCAGTGCGTGTATCCGGTCAACTGGGCCGCGGCCGACGACCACGCGCGCGAGCGCAGCGTGCGCTACTTCGAGCGCAGCGTCGAGATCGCAGCCGAGCTCGGCACCGGGATGATGCTCGTTTCCTCGGGGTGGGGCTACCGCACCGAGCCCCCGGACGAGGCCTGGAAGCGCTCCCTGGATTCGCTACGGCGCGTCGCCGCGAGGGCGAGCGACCTCGGGATCGGCCTGGTCCTCGAGGCGTTCCAGCCGGTCGAGTCCAACCTCGTTGTCGACCTCGCGACTCTTGGGCGCATGCTCGCGGAGATCGACTCGGCACGGGTCGGCGCCTGCCTCGACACAGTGTCGATGGCAGTGGCCGGAGACAGCATCGACGAGTACTTCATCACTTTCGGCGAGACTCTGTCCCATATTCACCTGAACGATGGGGACCCTGCCGGCCATCTCACGTGGGGCGATGGTTCGCTGCCTTTACCCGAGTACCTAGAGCAGATCGCCCGTCGCGAATACCGAGGGCATCTCACACTGGAGATCGCCGACGAACGGTACCGTCTGGACCCTGATGATGCGACGAAGCGAGGCCTGGCGGCCGTGAGGCGGGCGCTGACGCAGGGCTGATCTGATCGTGGTCGTCAACTGGCGCCGGCCCTACAAGGGACCGCGTCCTCAAGGACTGGCGGGTGACGGCCACGGACCTGGCCGGCAACACGCAGAGCAAGCTGGCCGGCTTCCGGCGGTTCATGTAGCACTAGCGACGAAGGCGGGCGGCTTCCCACCTGCTGCAGAAGCTCCCGGCGGCCATGGCGAGCCGTAGCGGCTGCCCGCCCCCAGGTGTGGTGTCGGGGAGTCCTGCGGGCCAGTGAGGATAACGCACCGGCGGGGCGCTGCTAGTCACCACGTGCAGCCGGTTGCGCCCCACGACAACTTGCCGGTTGCCGGCCCGGTCGATGGCGCGCACTTCGATGCGGTAGAGGCCCGGTTTGAGGGAGCAGCGGAAGTGCAGCCAGTAGTAGGGGACGGACCTGCCGTAGATCCAGTTGCCCGAGTGCGTGCTCAGGGTGCGTACCACATGACCAGTGTCGTTGACGATACTGATCGTCGCCCGGACTACACCGCTGGTCGCGTCGCTCGCCTTGAAGCGGATGATGCCCAGCTTGCCGGCATCGACCACGGCCGCCTTGGGGGCGGCGCAGGTCGGGCCCAACGTGTCGATGCCCACGCCGCACAACTCGCTGGCCTCGACGTTGCCGGCGTTGTCGGCCGAGCGGTAGACGAAGCTCTGCAGGCCGTCGTTGGCATGATCGGCCGGTGCGGCGACAGTGATACTCGTGCCGCTCGTCCAGGTACTTGTGGCACTGCTGCGGTACTGNNCCAGTCGGCGTCGTCGAGTGTCTGCGGCGCGACGGTGTCGCCGGCGCCGGCATCGACGGTCCCCAGGAGGCCCTCGCCGAAGGCCCAGACGTGGCTTGAGTCGGTGGCAGCCAGAGAGTCGATATAGGTGCCGCCGGCGACCTCCTGCCAGGTCGTGCCGCCGTCGGCGGTCGCATAGACGCCGTCACCAGCAATCCAGCCGTGCTGTGCATCGATAAAGTGCACCGCAACAAGTTCGTCGACGTTCAAAGGCGAGACGCGCGCCCAGGTCGAGCCGCCGTTTGTGGTCTTCATGAGCCAGCCTTGGAGGCTGTGGCCGATGAACGTGCTGCCGACCGCCCAACCGTTATCCTGGTCGAGGAACTGGAGGCTCGTGATGGTGAGACGCCGTGTACCGCTGGGAAGAGCCTCCCTCGTCCAGGTGAGGCCACCGTTGGTCGTCTTGTAGATGGCCGGGATCGCAGAGCCGCCACCGAAATGCGTCGGGAAGTAGGAGCCCGCGACCCAGCCGTTCGCCGAGTCGAGGAAGTCGACAGCGGTCAGTCCGAGGCAGCCGCTCAACCACTCGGGGGTCCAGGTGTTGCCGCCGTTGGTCGTGTGCTCGATCGCAGTGGAGGCACCCGAGCCAGTGTAGGACGAATCGTCGCTGATCGCCCAGCCGTTGTCGGCATCGACGAAGTCCACCCCGTCGAGTGTGAAGTCCAGGCTCAAGCTCTGCGGTGACCAGGTCGTGCCGCCGTCGGTCGTGTGCAGGATGACGCCGTTGTCGGCGCTTGACTGGTTGGTTCCGACGAGCCAACCGTCCTGGGCAGTGGGGAAGCTCACGCCGGAAGATGTCTGCGACCAGCGGGTTGGCTGCGGCTGTTCGACCCAGCTGGCACCGTCTGTGCTGTGCAAGAGGGCGCCGGCGTCATCGACGGCCCAGAGGTCGTTCGCCGACACGGCGATTCCCTGGTCGAGGAAGTAGTGCTGGCCCGAGCTCTGGCTCTTCCACGTTGCGGCATCGTTCTCTGAGGTCAGGATGGCGCTGCCCACGGCACACCATCTCTGGCCCGAACCGGCGAGCGCAGGCCACGCGTCTGCGTAGTCCATGCGCGAAACGCTCCACGACCGCCCGCCATTGGTCGTGTGGCGCAGGCTAGTGAAGCCCGAGAACAGGGATTCCTGCTGCAGCGACTCATAGAAGTCGTTGAAGTCGCTGCTGGCAACCGTCGCGGTCGCGCCATCGCTACCATGAAGGGCGGTGATGAACTCAGCCGCAGGCAGGCTCAGGACTTGGCGCCAGCGGCGGCCGCCGTCGGCGGTCGTAAACAGCACGGAGTGGTCGCCCTCTGAGCAGGCCCAGCCATGTCGCGCGTCGGTGAAATCCATGCCAAAGGAGGGGATGTGGCTGCGGGTGAAGCGATGCACCAAGGCCCAGCTAGAGCCGCCGTTGGTGGTCTGCCAGAGACCGTTGCCCTCTGCCTGCCAGGCCCAGCCCCGGTCGGTGCTGACGAAGTCAACGTCAAGCTTGCCGGAAGCACTGTCAACGTGCACGGTCTGCCAACTGGTGCCGCCGTTGCTCGTCGCAAGTAGTCGACCGGCGCTGGCGCCGACCCAGCCGTGCTCGGCATCGACGAAGCTCACGTTGGTGAGCGGCTGGCTGAGGCCGGCGGGAGTCACATCGGTCCAGGTCGTGCCGCCGTCGCTGGTCGCTAAGATCAGGCCTGGACCGCTGGTGAACGAGCCAGCCGGTCGGTCAGCGCAGACCCAGCCGTGCTGGGCATCGACGAAGCTCACCGAACTGAGATTGTCGAAGGTGCCTGACTGCTGGGCCGTCCAGGTGAGTCCGCCGTCGGCACTGTGCAGGATCGTGCCCCCCGCACCGACCGCCCAGACGTCGGTGGCAGTGGCAAAGGTGACGTCGGCGAGGTTGCCGGCGGGCTGCGGCATCTGCCAATACCAGCCGTCGGCGCCGATGGGGACAAGAGCCCGGGCCGTTGGGCTTGTGAGGGCGAACAGGCAGGCCAGTGTGAGCGCGGTGCAGGCAGCAATCGTGGCTCGTCTCATGAGACGTCCCCCCTCGCCGAGAATTGGCTCCACGTGTAGCCTCATCCTATCAGCTGAGCGGTCAGCGCAGGCCGCTGAGCTTCCCCATCGTGCTAGTCTGGCCGTGCTTGTGCCGCCGTATCGTGGGCTGGGGGGCCACCATGAAGCGCGCTCTGGTGCTCTGTCTTCTCTGTCTCGGCTCTGTCTGCTCCGTCGACGCCTCTCACGGCCGGGAGCGAGCCAGGATCTCTGCGATCGCGTCCTGTGCGGCCTGCGCTCTGGCCAACGGCAGGGCACTCCCGTTCATGAGGATCGCGAAGACCAGCGCATGACGGTCGGCGCTCGTGACATAGCCGGAAAGGCAGCTCGCCGCCGACAAGGTGCCGGTCTTGGCGTGTACGTTGCCGGCCGCCTTGGTGCCTCTCATGCGGTCCTTGAGCGTACCGTCGACACCGGCGACAGAGAGCGAGTTCCGGAAAACGGCGAAATCCTGGCGCTTGGTCATCGCGCCCAGGATGGTGACGATCGCGTGGGCGCTGAGCTTGTCCGCGTAGCTGAGTCCGGAGCCGTCGCGGATACTGAACCCATTCGTCAGGCCGATACTTTTCAGGTACCGTTTGGCGACATCGGCTCCGGCGGCGGTCGTCCCGGCTCCGCCAAAGCTGGCGCCGAGTCCCTTCAGCAGCTCCTCGGCGAAGAAGTTGTCGCTAGGCTTGTTCATGGCCGCGAGCAGGCGTCCGAGCTGCGCCGAACTCTCGCTGTAGCTGAGCTTCGCCGTGGCTGGCACCGTGCCGCACGCGGCGCCGTGCCTTACCTTGATGCCCGCGTTTCGCAGGAGCTGGGTGAGCTTGCCGGCCGCCCACAGCGACGGGTTATCGACGTAGCCGCCGCTGGGTCCGAATCCCTCGTTCAGGGTGAGCGCTGAGAGCGGGCCACACCAGGCCGCCATGCCCGGTCGCCACGACGAGACCGTGCGCGCGCGGTCGAAGTAGCCGTCGTCGGCCACTACTCGACCCGTGATCTTGGTCACGCCGAGGGATCGTAGGTGGTTGACGAAGTCGCCTAGGCCAGAGGTCCGCATGTGGAGGTAGCTGGCCTGGAACGCCGATGTCGAGAGGCTGGGGTCGCCTAGGCCCTTGAGATAGACGTTGCCCGCGAGCACGCCCTTGCTGTTGGGGCCGGTCGCCTGGAGCAGGAGCTGCGTGGCGAAGCGGTGCGTCGCTGACCAGTCGGCGAGAGCGGCCACTGAGGTGACCAGCTTCTCGTTGGAGGCGGGCAAGCGCGGGACGTTCCCACGCCGGGAGTCGAGGTAACGCTTCTCGGTGAGATCGCGCACGGCCACTGACGTGCCCGGCCCGGCGAGTCCCTGGCGCGCAAGGGCGGCGGCGATCTTCGACTTGATGCTTGCCCCAGCGCCAGCTGGGGCAAGCATCATCAGGCAAGTGACCAGGCTTATCAGGACAACGAGCCCGCGAATTCGGGCGCTGTGGATGGTTCCCATCTCACCTGCCTGTCGCTGGGATGGCGCGCCTGCGATGGCCTGCAGCCTCCTCAGTGCAGGCCCGCCTGGGTCTTGGCGATCAAGGCGCCGTTCTGGAACGTCAGGGTCATGCTGCTCATGTCCTTGTTCTGCAACACGATGCGCATCACCTGGGCGGGGTCACTGCTGATACCGTTCCCGAGCTGGCCGCCCCTGCCGACGATGTCGCCCACCTGGACGTAGCTCAGACCAAGCCGCAGCTCCCGGTACTCGGCGAGCGTGTAGCTAGTCGGGGGGTGACGGGGGATCGCGAAGTGGTGCCCGGCCACGGCTACGACCAGCAGGACCAAGACAAGCGCCAGGGCTGCCGTGATGCGCCCCTTCTTGGGCTCTCCGGGCCGGTTGAGTCGCTCGTCGCGAGCCGTCATCGTCCCTCCCGTGATTCACGGACGGAGGCGCGGCCTCCACGGGGCAAGGCGCAGCACTCAGCTACACCGTAGCACGACTCAACGCGCGGCGTCCGTCTCGGCGGCGCGGCGCTGTGCTCTGCTCTTGCCGAAACGCAGGTACAGCGAGGGCACCACGAAAAGGTTCAGCAAGGTCGAGGTGAAGAGGCCGCCGATAATGACCACGGCCACCGGGTACTCGATCTCGCGGCCGGGCTGGCTGCCGTTGAACACCAGGGGAACCAGAGCAAGTCCTGTGGCCAGTGAGGTCATGAGGATGGGTGCGAGCCGCTCGCGTGCGCCCCGCACCACGAGAGCGGGCCCGAACTTCTCGCCTTCGCGCTCCTCCAGGTGCTGGCAATGGTTGATCAGCAGGATGCCATTGCGGCCGGCGATGCCGAAGACGGTGAAGAA
>PMKX01000210.1:0-22733 GCA_003158705.1 Actinomycetota bacterium | reverse complement strand
GCGATGATCGCGGTGATGAACAGGCTGCGCTGCGCGGCCTGTCGCTCTTTGTACTCGCCCAGCAGCGCGTAGTGCATTCCTCGCGGGAATTGGATAGTCGTGAGGCGCTGCCGGATGTCGTGCACCACGGACGACAGGTCACGCCCTTGGACGTTGGCGCCCACGTCGATGTAGCGCGAGCCGTTTTCGCGGGTCACCTGGTATGGGTCCGACCGCACGCTCACTTTGGCCACGGCACCGAGGCGCACCTGGCCACCTGATGGCGTGTCGATCATGATGTTGCTGATGGCCGTGGGGTTGTCGCGGGTGCTCGGCGTGCTCCACACCAAGACGCCGAGCACTTGGTTGTTCTCGAAGACGTTGCCCATTTCCAGTCCGGCCACCATGGCGGCGGACGCACGGCGGATGTCGCCCGGCTTGAGCCCGTACTTGGCCGCCTTGGCCATGTTGGTCTCCGCTTGGATCTGCGGCGTGTTGACCGAGATATCGACATGCTGGTCGACCACTCCAGGGACGCCGGAGAACACCCCCAGGACCTGTCTCGCCTTGCTTCGCATCTGGGCCAGGTCCTGCCCGTAGATCCGCGCGATCACGGCCTCCTTGGCGCCGGTGAGCACTTCCTCGATGCGTTCGTTGAGGTAAGTCTCGACGTCCCGGTAAAGTCCCGGCCAGGTGTCGACGACCGCGCGCACGGCGGCCACCGTCTTGTTGTAGTCGACTGACTTGTCGATGCTGATCCATACCTCGGCTGCGTCGACTCCCACCACCTCCTCGCCCTGCTTGGCGCGGCCGATATGCGCCCCGAAGCTGTCTACCCCCGGTATGGCTTGGAGCTGATGGTAGAGCTTGGTGGTGATCCGCTCCATCTCCGCGGCCGACGTGCCCGGGATGGCGTCGAAGTGGATCAGCAGGTCGCGTTGCTCGAAGGCGGGAAAGAGGGACTGCCCAAGCTGGGTGGCCACCATGACGCCCACCAGTACCAGCACCGCAAAGGTCGCGTAGGCGACCACCGGGCGCACGACGATGCGTGACAGCACGACGGAGTAGGCGCGGCGCAGCCAGCCGACCAGCGGTGACGCCTGGCGCTTCAGCGGCGCTCGGCGCAGGAAGAGCAGCGTCAGCGCCGGCGTGACCGTGAGTGCGACCCCCATCGAGGCCAGGATGGCAAGCGAATAGGCCAGTGCCAGGGGGCGGAAGAAGGCGGCGGTGAGGCCGTGCAGCAGGAACACCGGCGTCATCGCCACGAGGCTGATCAGGGTCGCATGGATGATCGCGCTCCGCACCTCGAGCGAGGCCTTGAGGATGATGGCCGCCATGGACTCCTCGCTGCCCAAGCTACGCGCTTCGCGTAGCCTCCTCAGGATGTTCTCGACGTCGATGATGGCGTCGTCGACGAGTTCGCCGAGAGCGATGATGAGGCCCGCCAGGATCATCGTGTTGATGGTTGCGCCGGCGAAGTGCAGCACCAGTACCGCCGCCGTCAAAGACAACGGCAGCGTCACGATGCTGATCAGCGCGACACGCCATTCGAAGAGGAAGAGGACAACGATCACGACCACGAACAGGAAGCCCAACAGCATGGCGGTCGACAGGTCATGGAGCGAGTCATCGATGTAGGTCGCGGGACGGAAGATGGTGGTGTCGAAGTGGATGCCGGGCAACCCCGGCTTCATGGAGTTGATGGTGGCCTCCACATCGCGCGTCACCTGGAGGGTGTTGCCCCAGGGCAGCTTCTCCACCACCAGCAGCAGGCCAGGCCGTCCATCGATGATGGCGTCGCCGATGATCGGCTGGTAGTTCTGTACGACCGGGCCCACGTCCCCGAGCCGTACCGTGGTCCCCTTCCTCGGCTGCTCCTCCAACGGTACCTGCGCGAGTGCCTGTGGCGTCTGGATCGCCAGCAAGTGCGGCACCTGCAAGCGCTGATCGGGGTTGTCCAGGAAGCCGCCGGCGCCGACCACCGAGCCGTTCGAGAACTGCAGCGCGCCTGAGTCGAGCGCGTCGGAGGTGGTTCGTTCGACGTCATCGAGTGCGACGTGCAGCCGGGCCATCTTGGCGGGATCCACCTGGACCTGAAAGGTGGGCTGCCGCTCGTTCCAGAGCGACACGTCGGCCACTCCGTCGATGCGCAACAAGCGAGCCTTGATGACCCAGTAGGCCAGATCGGACAGCTTCATCAGTGAGTGCTTGTCGGACCACATGCCAATCTGCAGGACGCGCGCGGTGGCAGCTACCGGGGGCAGCATGACGGGCGGGCTGGCCCACTTGGGCAGCGTCGGCCGCACCGTGTTCAGCCGCTCCTGCACGAGCTGACGGGCATGCAGAAGGTCGGTGCCGGGCTTGAAGATGAGCACCACGGAGGAGAGCTGAGGTACGGACGTCGAGCGCTGATCCGTCAGGTCCGGAAGTCCGCTCATGGCCAGCTCGATGGGCACGGTGACCAGCGACTCAACGTCAGAGGTCGAGAGGCCCAGACTCTCCGTCTGGATCTCGATCTGGGGCGGTGCGAAGGAAGGAAAGACGTCTACCGGCGTGCGTGGTATGGAGACCACGCCGAAGACCATGAGAGCTATCGCCCCGCCGAGAACCAGGAAGCGGAAGCTAAGACTCCACGATATGATCGCTCGCATAGCCGAGCGACGTGGTGTGGTCACTCCTCGCCGACCCCGTACTCGGTGCCCAGCAACTCAGACGCCCCGACCGTCACTACGGGCGTGTGGAGTGGCGGTCCCGAGAGCAGGAGGGCGTCGTTGCCGTCGATACGGTCGATCACGATCGAACGACGAACAAAGGTCCGCGGAGCAACGATCGCATAGGTCCAGGGTCGTCCCCGCGGGTCGTAGATCACGGCCTTGACCGGAATGACCGTGAGTGTCTGCTTCTGGCCACCCGTGGTGGGGGCTGACGCCGCAGCGCGCACCGGTTCCGACTGGATGCCCAGATCCTCCATCGCTGCCTGGGTGAGGGTCACATGATGCAGGCTGGTGCCGGGGATCGGCGTGAGCTCTGCCGGGGCCGTGTAGCCAGACGTGACCCTGCTGTGACCACACGCCGCCAGACCGAAGCCCATGACGAGGACCGACACGATCCAGAGAAGATGATCACGGTGCTTCACCACGTGCCTCCTTGGTTGCGGCGCTCTCATGCCGTCCGTGACGTGCGTGCCACTAGACGGAGGTACAAGGCCGGGAGAACGAAGAGGGTGTACAGCGTCGAGGTGACCAGGCCGCCGCATGCCACCACGCAGAGCGGCGCCAAGATCTCCATGCCGACGATGCTGCCTCGTGCGAGGAAGGGGATGAGGACAAGCCCCACGGCGACCGCCGTCGTGACCACGGGAAAGGCCTCCTCGCGAGCGGCTCTCAGGACGAGGTCCGTGCCTTGCAGGGCGTTGTCCTCGCGCTGCTCCAGGCGTTGCAGTCGGCGGATGAGCAGCATGCCGTTGCGCAGGGCGAGGCTGAGCACCACCACGAATCCGAGCAGTGCGCCCATGGTCAGCAGCCTGTCCGTCAGCAGCGCTGCCACCAAGCCGCCGGCAGCTGCCAAGGGCAGGGTGAGGAAGAGCAAGGCAGCCCGCGACCAACTGCGGAAAGCTGCCTGCAGCAGCAAGAAGATGCCGGCGGCCACGGCGAGCGAGTACAGGAGGCTGCGTGTGTTCGCACTCTGCCTCGCCTTCAGGTCGCTGAACACCTCCGCGTGATAGCCGAGTGGCATCGGCGTCGACTGGAGTTGCGTCCTGACGCGGCCGATCAACGTGCCCAGATCAACACCTCTGGCGGCAGCGCTGATGTCGACGTAGCGTGACACTTGGTCGTGGTCGATCTCAGCGGGTGCGGGTTGCATCGACACCGCGGCCACGTCCTTCAACGGCACTTGTCCGCCGCTGGGCGTGTAGAGGAGCAGGTTCCGGATATCCGTCAGGTTCTGGCGCACGGCCGGCTCGCTCCACACGGTGACGTCGAAGATCTCCTGCTCATGGTAGTAGCTGCCGACCGGGATGCCGGCGATCAGGACGGCCGTTTGCCGCCGGATGTCGCCGGGCTTGAGGCCGAAGCGCGCCGCCGCTGCCACGTTGGCCTGGATCTGTATCGCCGGCCTTTCGACCTGGCTCGAGACCTGCGCATCGACGATGCCGTGCAGGTCCGTGAGCCGCTGCCGGATTTGTTGCGCCTCCAGGTAGAGGGTCTGCTGGTTCGTGCCGTAGAGGCGCACGGTGATCGCCTTCCCGGTGTTCGTCCGCGCCGCCTCGAGCGAGGTCGCGGCGTAGGTCTCGAGCGTGTGGCCCAGACCCACAAAGCCGTCGAGAGTGTGCCGTATGGCCGCTACGGTCGAGCTGTAGTCGGCCTTGGGGTCGAGGCTGATCCAGGTCTGGGCCGAGTCGACATCGACCACCTGGTCGCCCATGAGGGCCTGTCCCAGTTCGGTGTTGACGTCGCGCACCCCGCTGAGGGCGCGCAAGGCGCCGCTCGCCCTGCCCGTGATGCGCTCCATCTCTGGCAGCGACGTGCCGGCCTGCGCCTGCCACTGGACCAAGAGGTCGCGGTCCTGGAAGGCCGGGATCACGGGACCTCTGCCAAGCTGCGGGAGCATCGCGGCGCCGACTACGACGAGGAGGCCCACGGCGCCGTAGACCCACGCCGACCGACCCACGAAGCCCCGCAGGGCGAGCCCGAAGCCTCGCTCGATCCGCCCGGCGAGCCGGCGTGCGCGCTTCTCCGGCGAGTGAGGTGCAGCTGAGGGCAACAGCAGATAGCCAAGCACCGGTATGACCACCAGGGCCACCGCCGTGGAGACCAGCAGCGCGAGCGCATAGGAGACCACTACCGGCCCCGTGAAGGGGCCGCTGAAGCCACCGCGAACGAGCAGGGGAAGCGTCGCGAGCAGAAGGATCGCCAGAGCGTAGACAAGCGGCCGGCGCATCTCCATGCACGTCTCCACCAAGGCGGAAGTCACAGAACACTCCTCGCCGTCCTCACCCCGCTCTGCCAGGCGACGCTGCATGGCGATGGTCCCCACCACGGCGTCGTCGATGATCACGCCCAGGGCGGTGACCACCCCGACCAGTGTCATCGTGTTGAATGTGGTGTCGCGCACGTAGAGCACCCCCGCAGTGGCGATGATGCAGAAGGCGAAGGCGACGATGCCGATGAGCGGGACGCGCCACGACCGCGAGGCGACGGCCAGCCAAAGCGCCAGCAACACGAAGCCGGCGAGCGCAGCCAGACCGACAGTGCGCAGCGCGGTCTCGATGTAGGTGGCCGGCTGGAAGATCGTCATGTCCACGGTCACACCAGCCAGGCCGGGTTTGAGCTCGTCCATGGCGGCCTCTACTCCTCGCGTCACCGCCAGTGTGTTGGCCCCGGGGAACTTCTCGACGACCAGGATGAAGCCGGGCTCTCCCTGCTTGAGGAGCGCATCGCCCCTCAGGGCAGGGTGATCCTCGACCACCGTGGCGACGCTGCTGAGGGGCAACGGCTTCTTGGTCTCCTCGATCGGCACTTTGGCGAGGTCGGCGGCCGTCTTGATGGGCAGGATGTGCTGGACCGAGATGCGCTGATTAGGCATGTCGATGAAGCCATCGGCGCCGGGCGAAGACGCCTCTACGAAGGTCAGCGGCGACGTCCACATGGCGTCACCGGTAGTGCTGATCACCTGGTCGAGCGAGACGCCCTGTTTGCGCATGCGCGCCGGGTCGACAAGCACCTGCAGCTGCTTGTCACGCTGACCCCAGATGGTCACGTTGGCCACCCCCGGCACGGCGAGCAGCCGGGGCCTGACGCGCCAGCGCGCCAGAGTGGAGAGATCGATGAGGGACAATTGCCTTGACGACAGACCGATCATCATCGCGCGGCTCTCGGACGACAGCGGCTGGACAATCACCGGCGGCGTCCCCACGTTGACGACCGAGGGGCCTTGAGCCACGCGCTCGGTCACCAGCTGGCGAGCCTTGTAGATGTCGGTCCCGGGCTTGAAGGTCAGCTCGATCGACGACAGTCCCGGCACCGACTGGGAGCGCAAATGGTCGAGGAAAGGGAGACCGTTGAACTCATCCTCCAACGGCACGGTTATGAACTGCTCGACCTCATTGGTCGACAGCCCGAGTGCCTCGGTCTGGACCTGGACCTGGGGCGGCAGGAACTCCGGCAGCGTGTCCACTGCAGCATGCCGCAGTGCCATGACGCCCACGAACATGATGACGCCGGCGGCGACCAAGACGACGGCCGCCAGTCGCAGGCTCGACTCCAAGATCCAGCGCATCTTCAGCCCTTTCGAGCGTCTCGGCGCTGACCGTTCGCGCTCGCGACCGCCCCCATCCGGTTGTCTGGTCGCTATGATAGTGCCAGAGCCGCTTCCTATGCGAGTGCCGGCGCGAAGTCCTTGAGTAGAAACCCCGGCCACACGATCGTTTCGGGTGGCGGCGTCGCGTGGGCGGCCGGGGGAGAGGACCTGCACTCGGCGCACGAGGACTCTGCTATCATCGGCGCCAACGCGCGGCCTCACGGAGGTGCCATGCTTGCGCTACACAAGCGCATCGTCAGATCAGCCGGAGTCTTGCTGATCCTGAGCGGCTTCTTTGCCACTCTGGCGCCTTCGGCTGTCGCCGCTTCAACACCGGCTCCTACAGCCACGCCGACACTCACCCTGACGGGGGTGCCCGCCACGGCCACCGCCGGAACACACGTGATGCTGGCGGCAGACCTCGGCATTCCGCTCGCCGCTCTGCAGCTCAGCTCCATGCCCGCCGGCGACACCGTCTTCACGCCACTCGCCAGCCTCACCGCCGACGCGGCCGGCTCGGTCCAGTATTGGACGAGCCCTAAGAGTACGACTACGTACCGGGTCGAGTTCGCCGGCGATGCAGGCNNGCGACCGCGACGGTCTACCAAGGCCAGGGCGTCGCCTTTGGGGTCCAGGTCAGCCCAGCGCACGCCGGAGCCACGGTCGTCCTGCAGATCAAGCGAGGAGACACCTGGACGCCGTGGCGTAGCCTAGTCCTCGATGCTGCGTCGAGGGCCAGCTCCACCTGGCATAGCGACCGCCAGGGCTGTTTCCCCTTCCGCACCTGGATGGCCGCCGACAGCGGCCACGTAGCCGGCGCGAGCGGCGTGCACGTGGTGCTCGTCAAGAATGCGAATCCCTACCACGTACCGACGGCGTCGGCCCACTACATCGTCGTCGACATCTCGCAGTATCTGCTCTACTACCACGAGCACGGTCACATCGTGCGTGTCTTCAAGTGTGTGACTGGTCGCCCCTCGCTGCCGACGCCGCTGGGCCACTTCAGGATCTACGCCAAGGATCCGCACATGTCGGGGGAGTACGGTCCGCGAAGGATGCGCTACCTCGGGCTGTATGCCATCCACGGCACCAACGAGCCCTGGCTGCTGAGGCGCTTCCCGCGCAACTACTCGCACGGCTGCACGCGGCTCGCCAACCGGGACATCGTCTGGCTCTACAGTCGGTGTCCGGTGGGCACGCTTGTCTGGAACGTGCCGTGAGCGCGCAGCCGTCGTCAGCGATGATCTGAACCCAAGAGCCGGTCACCAGGGCAGATGCGCGGCGGCAGCGTGCGCAGGTCGATGCGGAAGTACATCGACGCCTCCGCTGAAACCGTCGCCGGTCGTCAGCCTTGGCCTGGCGACTGACGCGGCTGGCCCCTCTCAGAGAAAGCGCGCGCGGAAGCGCTTGGCGGCCTCGAGCTTCTTGGCCGTCTCGGCCTCGTCTGCGCCGGCGGCCCGACGCTGCAGCGCCAGCCGACCCTGTGCATCGAGCAGAGCGCCCGGCTGCCGGAAGACGCCGAGGCGCCTTTCCAGGGCGAGCTCGGCCTGTTCTGCCGGAGATAGAGCGAGGAACTGGTCGAGTGCCGCCAGGCACCGCGCGCGGTCGTCCGGCAGCGAACCCTCGAGGTCCGACATGAGGTTGAGGGCGTGGTCGGAGCGCAGCTCGAGGCGCACGCCGTCGAGCTGCTCGAGCAGGGCATGCAGCTCGGCGGCGACCTCGACGTCGTCGGGAAGGGCAAAGTGGCCGGCCGCCTCGTCGTCGGCCAGAGGCGTGCCCGGCACGACCGCGGTGGTGCGCAAGCGGACCACCAGCGGATGCTCCGTCGGTGCCGCAGCAGCGACTTCGCGCAACACAGCGGCGGTGCCGCGCACATGTTCGGCCGCCAGCTCGCGGCCGCCAAGCCCGGGCATGACGTAGAAGCACAACTCCATGCCCGCCTCGAGCACCTGCCGGCCGGCCGTGACCAGCTGCGCCGCCGTGCAGCCCTTGTCGACACGGGCGAGCACTTCGTCGGAGCCCGACTCCATGCCGAGATGCACGCGCGTGAGCCCGGCGGCGGCAAGGAGTGCCAGCTCCGCCGGGCGGCGGCGGGCGAGCGTCGCCGCCCGGCCGTAGGTCGTCACCTTGGTCACGGTCGGAAACGCGCGCCGGACGTGCTCGATCACCGCGGCGAGCTTGTCGGGTGTGACGGCGCAGGGGTCGGCGTCCTGCAGGAACGCGGCGCCCGCCCCGCCGCGCAGGAAGCGCGCGACCTGGAACGCCTCGGGTGGCACAGACCCGGGCCCGAGCGCGGTCGCGGCCTCGAGCACGTCAGCCGCCGCCCTCATGGCGTCGACGTCGGCCAGCACCTGGTCGAGGGCGCGCAGCGAGAAGCGGCTGCCCTTGTAGACCGGGCAGAAACGACAGCGGTTCCAGCTGCAGTTGCGCACGACGCGCACGAGCAGGCTCGCGGCCTCACTCGGCGGCCGGATAGGTCCCTGTTCGAACGACGGGGTGGTCATGGCCCTATGATGACGGCCACGGGCGCCGGCGCACAAGCCGGCCGGGCATATACTTCTGCCAATGGACGACCACGCGCATCCGAGGCTGCGTCGCCCGCGTGCTCCGCTGCTTCTGGCACTGTTGGCGGCCGCGACCGGCGTGGCCGTGCTGGCCGCCGCCGCTCACCCCGGATGGCATGATGCGCTGGCGCTGGCCGCGCGCACCATGGACCCGATGGGACTCGAAGTCACACGCGGGCTACTCTTGGCCGTCGGCATCGGGCTGTTGCTCATCGCCCGCGGGCTGAGCCGGGGCAGCCGCCGGGCGTTGTACGCCGCCATGTTCCTGCTGGCTGCCTCGTTCATCCTGCTCCTGGTGCACAACGTCGAGCTCCTGCAAGCCGCCGTCTGCGCCGTCCTCTTGGGCGCCTTCTGGCACTGGCGCTGGACCTTCGACGGCCGCGGCGACCCCGGAGGGCCGCGCCGGGCGGCGGCGTTCTGCGGCGTGGCTCTGACGCTGCTTTATGTAGTCGGCTTCGCGATGACGCTGATGCACGCCGCCATCCGTGGGCCGGCGACAAGTGTCGCCGCAGCCGCCTGGCGGACGCTGGCGGCGCTGGCCGGCCAGACCGTGGCGCAACCGGCGAGCGACTTCGCCGGCGATGTGAGTGTCACCCTGGCCACGGCCGCTGCCGCGATCGTGGCCGCGTCGCTGTGGCTGGCGCTGCGGGCGCCGCGCAGCGGAGCCTGCCAGACGGCGGAGGAGCGTCGCCTGGTGTACGGTCTGGTGGCGCAGTCGCCGCCGGACTCGCTGGCCTACTTCGTCCTGCGGCGGGACAAGACGTACTTCTTCGAAAAGGACAGGCGCGCCGCCCTCGCCTACCGGGCGGCCGCGGGCATCGTGCTCGTTTCAGGCGACCCGGTAGGCGATCGTGCGGCCTTTGACGGCCTGCTCAAGCAGTTCGCCGCCCTGTGCCGCACCAAGGCGTGGCGCATCGCGGTCATCGGTGTGGCCGCCAACATGCGTCCGGCCTGGGCACGCATCGGGCTGCGCTCGATCTACGTCGGCGACGAGGCCGTGGTCGTCCCCGAGCGCTTCTCTCTTGAGGGCCGACCGATCCGCAAGGTGAGGCAGTCGGTACACCGTCTCCGCAGAGCGGGCTACCGGGTGCGGGTGGCGCAAGCCAGCACACTCAGCGAACCGGAGTGGCAGGCGGTCCACGAGGTCTCGGCCGCCTACCGGCCGCACGTGCCGGTGCAGGGCTTCTCCATGGCGGCCGACGACCTGCGTGCCGAGGAGTTCAAAGACGCTCTCTTTGCGCTGGCCGAGGACACTCGCGGCACTCTGGCCGGCTTCCTGCACTTTGTGCCGGTCCCGGGCTCGACTGCTTTGTCTCTGAGCGCTGTGAGGCGGCGGCCTGAGACACCCAACGGCTTTACCGAGTTCCTGCTCTGCGAGGCCTTCGCCTGGGGCCGCGCGAACGCTGTTCCCAGCATCTCGCTGACGTTCAACGCGTTCGGCCGTCTGTTGCGTGGGGAATACGAGCCGCGCCCGCGCCATCGTCTGGCGCGCTGGGGGATCCACCAGCTCGAGCATGTCGCCCAGGTGGAGCGGCTGCACGACTTCTACCGCAAGTTCATGCCCGACTGGCAGCCGCGCTACTTCGCCTGCGAGAGCCTGGCCGACATACCGGCGGCGCTGCTGCTGCTACTCAGTCTGGAGCGGCTGGTCTACTTGCCGCCGGTCCTGCAACGGGCGTGGGTGGCGCTGCTTGGTCGCAGGCGGCGCAGTGCCGCACCGGAGCCGCAGGACGAACCCGCAGCGCGTCACCCGAGCGCGCCGCCCCGAGCGACGCTGCCGCATCACACGACCCCGCCGTCGAGTGGCGAGGCGCGGGCACCGCTCGCCCGCCACGAGTAGGCCTCCGGCTTCCGCGGCCCCCGAGCGGGTGACGTCGACGCGTGTCTCCCGCGACGCTGACCGCTCCCCTGTTAGGTCGACCGTCGTGCTATGATGCTGGCGCTCGCGCCGTTGTATCGTGTGCTCAGGGGGTCGCCGTGAAACGGGTTGTACCATTTGGCCTTCTCTGTCTCCTTCCCGTCTTGGTTTTGCTCGCGGCTGCTTCTTCCGTGACCGCGAGCCAGCGAGCGGGGCGGTTCGCGGCGAACTGCCAAGGGGAGTGGCTCAGGACCAGTGCCGACTGGGCAGCCGTCGCCGCCGGGTATGAGCACAGCCTCGCCCTCAAGACCGACGGCTCACTCTGGGCTTGGGGCGGCAACATGTTCGGCCAGCTCGGCCTGCGCGATACGCACAAGCGTCTGAAGCCGGTCCGCGTCGGCACTGGAAGAGCTTGGGCGACTATCTCTGCCGCCGATCAGAGCCTCGCCTTGAAGAGAGACGGGTCCCTCTGGGCTTGGGGCAGCAACGAGTTCGGGCAGCTCGGCTTAGGCGATACCCGCAATCGTCTGAGACCGGCCCGCGTCGGCACGCAGAAGGACTGGACGGCAATCGCGGCCGGCGGCTTCCATAGCCTCGGTCTCCAGAGCGACGGGTCGCTGTGGGCCTGGGGCGAGAAGTTCGCGGGGGGACTCGGGAAGCTGACTCCGACTCGGGTCGGCACGGGCAACGACTGGACAGCGATTGCCGCCGGTTACGAACACAGCCTCGCCCTCAAGGCCGACGGTTCACTCTGGGCCTGGGGATGGAACAACGGCGGCCCCCTCGGACTCGGCGATGAGAAGAATCGCGCGGCTCCCACGCGCGTCGGCACGGACAGCGACTGGACAGCGATTGCTGCTGGCGCCGACTTCACTCTTGCTCTAAGGGAGGACGGCTCGCTCTGGGATTGGGGTGCCAACGGCATCGGCCAGCTCGGCCTGGGCAACGCCTGGGATCACTTGACTCCGACGCGTGTCGGCAACGACGGCGACTGGACAGCGATTTCCGCCGGTACGAACTCATGCCTGGCCCTCAAGACGGACGGCTCGCTCTGGGCCTGGGGCGGCAACCGCGAGGGCGAGCTTGGCCTGGGCGACACCCAAAGACGCCTGAAGCCAGTGCGCGTCGGCACGAGAAGGGCCTGGACTGCCGTCGCCACGGACGGCCAGAGTTTCGCCCTCAAGGCCGACGGTTCACTCTGGGCCTGGGGATGGAACTACTGGGGCGACCTCGGTCTGGGCGATACCCACGACCGCCTGAAGCCGACCCGCGTCGGGGTCACGCTGTGACGGTCGTGGGTTGGTCCGCACGACGCTGTCCAGCGGTCGGTCATGCGCTGAGGCGAGGCGCGGGGTCATGATAGCGGCACGAAGGAGGAGCCATGCGTAGGGGACGACAAACAAGGCGTGCAGGGGCGGTAGCCGTAGCGGCCACGCTCGCGATGGCCGGACTGCTCGTGATGTGGCCGGGCACGGCGCTGGGCAGCCAGAGTGCTGCCCAGCCGCGGGCAACGTCACCGGCGGCCATCGCCAAGCAGATCCTGGGCCACGCCCCCAGCGGGCTGGCCAAGACGATCGTCAAACGGGGCAAGATCCTGGTCGCCAACGACCTCAACTACCCGCCCCAGAGCTACGTCGACCCGAACACCCACAAGCTCGTCGGCTTCGACGTCGACGTGGCCAGGGAAGTCGCGCAGATCCTCGGACTGAAGGTCGTGTGGAAGCACCCGGCGTGGGCGAACGTCATCGCCGGCCTGAAGCACGGTAAGTTCGACGTCTCCATCGGTTCGATGGCCGTGAAGCCTGACCGCAAGAAGCTCGTGGCCTTCACCGGCGCTTACTACTTCGGCGAATACCAAGTGTTCGTGAAGACGGGCGGCACGCAGATCACCAGTGCCGACGACCTCGCCGGCAAGACGGTCGGCGTCCTCGAGGGGACTGCCTTCGGCGACTACCTGACGAACAACACCGACGCGACCGTGGAGACCTACCCCACCGACCTTGCCGCCGAAACGGATCTCGTCAACGTCACCATCGACTTCTGGATGACGGACCCCTACACGGGCGAGCAGGCCATCCTCTCGCCTCAGCCGATCGACTTCTCCGGCACACCGCTCAAGTACGAGGACCTTGCGTTTGCCGTCAAGAAGGGCGAGAAGGACTGGCGGTCGCTCCTGAACTACACCGTGAAGCAGATGCACACAGACGGCTCGCTGACCGCCATGTCCAAGACGTGGTACGACGGCCTGGACCTGACCGTCAAGCAGTAGCGGGGCGCCGTTAGTCCTGGGCCTCCTCGGCGTTGCGAGTGCCGCGGCGCCCGACGCGGAACCAGAGCCAGACCCCGCCGCCGACCACGACGAGGAAGACAGCGACGCCGACGCCGATCCACACGCCCTTCTTGGTGCCGGCGCCCTTGCCGACCGCAGGCCGCAGGTTCAGGTAGGTGGCGCGGTTGTAGGACGTGTAGAAGGCTCCTCCGTGGCCCGCCTGGTTGCGGGTCCAGCCGGTCCACTGGGCGGTGTTGTAGGCCTCCAGGTGGTCGGGGTAGGTGAGCACGATCATGCCGGCGGCCTCGTAGAGGAGCTTCTGCATCTGCCAGATGATCTGCTGACGCTTGGTCGGGTCGAGCGTCACCTCCTGCTGTTTGTAGAGGCGGTCGAACTCGGGATTCGACCAGCAGGGCTCGTTCCAGTTGCCGATCTGAGCTGTGGTGAACGTCTGCAGGTCGGCGCCCGGGTCGACGTAGCCGTCCCAATCCCAGAGGTACATGTCGAAGTTGGGTGTGAAGCGACCATTGGCCGTGTTCCAGAACTGACTGTCGATGTAGCCTTCGCTGACCACCGAGAAGACGATCTTGACGCCGATCTCCTTCCACCACTGGGTGAGCAGCTTGCCTTCCACTTGGCTCGGCTGGCTCTCGCTGCGGCCCCACAGCCGCAAGCTGAACGGCTTGCCTGCCTTGTTCTCGACGTACCCGTCGCCGTTGACGTCGCGATAGCCGGCCGCGGCGAGCATCTGCTTGGCGTTCTCAATGTTGAAGGTGAACCTGTCGGCGCCGGTGGGCTGCCAGTGGTAGTCGGGGTTGAACCAGGAGTGCGGGTTCATGATGGTCGTGCCCACCTCGGCGAGCCCATGCCAGGCCACATCGACGATCTTCTGGTTGTCGATCGCCGTGGCGAGAGCACGGCGGAAGGCGGGGTCGCGCAGCACGGGGTTGCCCAGTGACGGTCCCGTAAAGCAGTTCAGGTCGACGTAGTCCCAGAAGAAGAAGTTGTAGGCGACGGCGTCGAAGCGCTTCTCTTTGGCCAGGGTCTGGAAGCTCGCCGACGACAGCCCGACGGCGGCGTCCAGAGCGCCGGACGTCAGGTCCAGGGACATGGAGTCGGCGTTGGCATAGTCCTCGAAGACGATCTGAGCGAGCGCCGGCTTGGCCCCCCAGAAGTAGGGGTTGCGCCTCATGACCACGTCCTGGCCCTTGTGGAACGCGGTCACCTGGAAGGGACCGCTGCCGATGATCGGCGGGGGGTTGGTGAAGGTGTTCTCAGCCGCCTGTTTGTTCATCTTGCTCCAGACGTGCTGGGGCAGGATCGGGATGTAGCTGGTGAGCATGTCGGCTTTGCGGCGGCTACAGATGAGGCGGACTGTGGCCGGGTCGACCACCACCGCGCGCACGATGGCGGCCGTGGCCGAGGCGTAGTTCTTCATGTGGTTCTGGATCATGTAGTTGTAGGTGAAGGCGACGTCGGCGGCCGTCAGCGGCTGACCGTCCTGCCACTTCACGCCCTGCCGGATCTTGAAGGTCCAGACCTTGCCGTCTGCAGAGATGCCGCCGTTGTGTATGGTCGGCACGCTCGTGGCGAGCTCCGGCACGAAGTTGCCGTCGGGGCCTATGTCGACGAGCTCGTCGTAGTTGAGAGACCAGATCTCGTAGGCCGACTGGGCGTAGCCGATGAACGGGTTGAGGCTGTCGGGGTCTTCGTCCCAGCCGATTCTCACTACCAGCGGTCCGGCGGACGGCGTGCTGGAAGGGCTCGTCGCCAGGGCGCTCTGTAGCCCGAAGGCGACGCCGCCGGCCAGAAGGCAAACAGCGGCGATGCCCGCGACAACGAACGTGCGACCGTGGTGCATCCTGGTGCTCCTCTCTCGTCTGCAGTCTGGCCGAGCTACGTCGTGATGCTACACCTTGCTCCGGCCGCCAGGTTCTCCTAGGCCGGCAGGTCCACGACCTGCCAGGGAACGCCGTGCCTGCCCATCAGGTCGAGGTAAGGCTGCGGATCGACGCGCTCGGGAGCCAGTACGCCCTTTTCCTGCACGTGACCCTGCACCCACATGATGACGGCACAGGCGGCGGACAGGCCGGTCTGGTAGCCGGTGCCCTGCACCCCCATATGCGCGAAGGCCTGGTCGTGGGCAGTGACCTGATACATGTAGCGGCGCGCCGGCTTGCCGCCGAGGGTGCCCTCGGCGAGCGCGCCGACGCACACGTGGCCGTGCATCTTGCCGGCCAGGTCGACGGCGCGGGGCAGCCGTGAGGCGATGAAGTCGAGCGGCGCGAAACGGCCGCCGCCGAACTCGATCGGCTGCCTGCTGTCCAGACGCAGCGTGTGCACGACGCGCACCAGCTCCATGAAGCGCTCGTCCAGGGCGATGAAGAAGTTGGCGTTGCGCAGGCCCTTGCCGGCGAGGTAGCGCGGCATCAGGACGGACTCCTCGTGGTCGGTGTTCCAAACGCGTAGGCGTCCAACGGGCGCCGGGAAGTCGAACTCGAACGAGTTGGCGGCCGACATCGACTCACGTTCGGTCATGACGCCGTCGACGAAGCCGGGCGGCGAGGCTGCGACCTCTTCGATCATCGTCGCCGGCGAGAAGCTGGCGGCGATCTCGTAGCCATCGACGGTGGCGTTGTCGCCGTCGAGCACCGTCAGCGACTCGACGGTGTCGAACTGGTCGTACAAGCAGCGGGCGAACACGTCGCTGGCGCCCGGGTCGATACCGAAGAAGACGAGCGCCGTAAGCCCAGCCTGGCGGAACTGCTCGTCAAGGGCGATCTCGTCGTCCATGTCGTTGTCGCCGGCCATGTCGAGATAGCTCGTGCCCGTCTCCAGGCAAAGGCGCATGATACCCGTGTTGAAGCGTGGCACGAGCGCGTTGACGACGAAGTCGGCGTCGGCGAGCGCCCTCCTTAGTGCTGCCGTGTCGGTCACATCCAGCGGCAGACGCACGGCCTTGCTGCCGATCTTGCCGGCGACCTCGGCGACGCGCTGCGCGTCGATGTCGGCCAGCACGACGTTGGTGACTGCGTCTTCGGTCGCGACCGTGCGCGCGATGACCTCGCCCACAGCCCCAACGCCCAAGTGCAGGATCCTCATGGACTCACCTTTCCTTGGCGGCCTGTTGGCGCCGCAAATCGACCAACCGCTTGCCCCAGACCTCTCGACAGTGGCCGCAAGCATGTGCCCTTTTGCAGCCTCTTTCGAGGACGGATCCCTCAACAAACCGAACGGCCTCCGAGCCGAAAGCGAACAATCCTTGACATGAGGCGGATGACATCACTACGGTGCGCCTATGTATCTCGGCGTGAAACAGGCCGCACACCGCCTCGGCGTCTCCACGATGACGATCCGGCGCTGGACGCAGACCGGCTTTCTGCCGTGTCAGAGGACAGCCGGAGGGCACAGGCGCATCGCCGAAGAGGACGCCGACGACCTCCTGCGGCACATCGGCGGGTCAAGCCACCTCATCGCTCGCCGAGCCCGCGAGCGCGAGCTCGAGACCTTGGTGGAGACGTCCATCGCCGTCACCAGTCAGCTCGACCTGCCCGACTTGCTTGTCGAGATCGCCAGACACATGACTGCTCTTATCGGCTGCGACTCATGCGCCATCGGCGAGTACGACCGCCTCAAGCGCAGGGTCGTGGTCCTGGCCGAGTACGACCGCACGGGGAGGCCGGTCGCCGACATGGCGGCCTACAAGCTGCGGGACTTCCCGCTCACGCGACGGGTGCTCGACGAGCAGATCACGGCGGTCGTCAACGTGGACGACCCACACGCCGACGCGGCCGAGGCGGCCGAGCTGCGGCGCACTGGCGACAACAGCCTCCTCATGGTCCCTCTCGTGTTCCGTGGCGAGACCATAGGTCTGCTCGAGATCATCGACTACGAGCGGCCGCGCAAGTACACCCCCAGAGAGCTGCGGCTCTGCCGCGCGGTCGCCGGCCAGGCCGCCGTGGCTCTGCACAACGCCCGAGTCTTCGCCGAGGCGCGGCGCGCCGAGGCGGATCTGGCCCTCTTGCGCGAGTCGTTGGCGCAGACGTCCACAGTGCGCAGTATCGCCGAGACGGCGGGCGACGATGCCGCGACCATGCGCAGCGTGGCCCAGCTCGCCTCTGGGGCGCTGGAGTCGATCTCGCACTTGCTCGCGACCAGAGAAACGTTCACTCGGGACCAGGCCGCCGCGACCGACGACACCGCCGCGGCCGGGGACGGCGCCGCGGCGACAGCACGCTGAGGGCGGTAGACGGTCGCGTCTACTTGGCGGTCTTCGGTACCTGCTGCGTGATGCAGTGGACGCCGCCGCCGCCGTAGGCGATCACCGGCGCCGGCACGCCGACCACTTCGCGCTCGGGGACGATCTGGCGCAGCTGCTCGAGGGCGGCCTCGTCGTCGCCGGTGCCCGAAGTAGGCACGATCATGGCACCGTTGGCCATGTACGAGTTTACGTAGTTCTCCACGAGGGGCGTCTCGCCTAGCGTCACGGGCCGAGAGCGCAGATCGAACTCACACACCTCCAGCTCGCGACCGAGAGCATCGGTGGTCTCGAGACGCCGGCGGTTCTCGGCGAGACTCTCGTAGTCGGGGTGCTCGCGGTCGCGGACCATATGCAGAAGCACACGGCCCGGCCCCACGAAGGCCGCCACGCCGTCGACGTGGCCGTCGGTGTCGGGGTCTTCCTCGAGCCCGAGTCCGGACTTGAGCCAGATCACCTTCGTGACGCCCAGGTACGCCTTGAGGACGTCCTCGATCTCCGTCTGAGAGAGGTGCGGATTCCGTGACGGATGCAGCAGGCAGCTCTCCGTCGTGATGAGCGTGCCCTGGCCGTCGACGGTGATGGCGCCGCCCTCCAGCACCATGGGCGCGGCATAGCGCGGCACGCCGAGATGCCGGCACAGCCGCTCGCCGATGGTAGCGTCCAGGTCGAAGGGCAGATACTTTCGGCCCCACGAGTTGAACTCGAAATCGGCGGCCGCCAACTGGCCGTTGCTGCCGCGTAGGAAGATGGGCCCACTGTCACGCAACCACGAATCGTCGATCGGCATCTCGACGACCTCGACCTCGCGGCCGCAGTAGCTGCGCGCCGCGCCGGCGTCCTCAGGTCGGGCGACCATGAGCACAGTCTCGAAGCGGCCTATAGCGTGGGCGACCGCCGCGAAACTGGCCTCGGCGTGGATGTAGTGCGGTCCCCAGAGTTCCGTCCTCGTGGGCGTGGGCCACGCCATGAGGCAGCGCTCGTGCGGCTCCCACTCGGCGGGCATGCGATAGCCGTCGGCGGTCGGTGTACTGCCACCGGCGTCTGGTCGAGCATCTCTCTTAGGGCGATTCTCGTGCATGTCAGCTCCTTCTGGCGGCGGCGTGTGCGGAGGCCGCCTTGTTCTACTCTTCCTCGGCCGCACCCGAGTTCCGCCGGCGCGTCAGCAGCAACACGATCGCCACGACGACCACGACGGCAGCCGCAGCGATCCCGGCGATGATGCCCGCCTTCGAGCCGGCGGCCGCAGCCCCGGCCTTGGGTCGCACGTCGAGGTACGTCCAGCGGTTGTCAAGGCTGCCGGTGCCCGACGGCTGCTGTACCCAGCCCTGCCAATGGGCCGTGTCGTAGACCTGCAGTTCCTCGGGATAGGCATAGACGATGTAGGGCGTCTGCTGGTAGACGATCTGCTCCATCTGGTGGATCAGCTGCACCCGCTTGGCGGTGTCCAGCTCTTTGTACTGGTCTTCGAAGAGCTTGTCGTAGGCGGGGTCCGACCAGGCGCAGTCGCTCCAGCCGTTGATCTGTTTGGTCGTGAAGATCGAGCACAGAAAGCCCGGGTCGAAGTCGCCGTCCCAGTCCCAGATGAACAGGTCGTAGTCGGGCGTGAACTTGCCGTTGACCAGGTTGTAGAGGTGGGCCGACAGAGCGCCGTCGTCCATGGTCGCATAGGTCACCTTGATGCCGATGTCCTTGAGCCAGCCGGCCAGAAGCTTGCCGGTGACGATGAGCTCGTTCTTCTCGTTGCAGGCCCACAGGCGCAGGCTGATGGGCTTGCCGTGGTAGTCGAGGTAGCCGTCGCCGTTGGTGTCGGTGTAGCCGGCGGCCGCCAGAAGCGCTTTGGCCTTGGCCGGGTCGTAAGTGTAGGCCTGGCCGGCGGGCGGGTCCCAGTGGTAGTCGAAAGGCGCCTTCCAGAAGCTGGAGGGCAGGAAGCCGGTCGCCGGGATGGCGGCGCCCTGATAGGCGATGGCGGCGATCTTGTTGCGGTCGATGGCCCAGTTGAGCGCGTTGCGGAAGCGCCAGTCTCTGAGCACCGGGTTGCCGAGACTCTGCCAGGGTTTGCCGTCGGACATGCCCGCATAGCAGTTGATGCCGATGTTCTCCAAGGAGTCGTACATCACTTTCTGGGCGGTGAAGCCGGCCTTGTTCGTGTAGCGCTGGAACTGTGCCGGGGAGACGTCGCAGTACTGGATGCTGCCCTGCTGCAGCTCCTCGGCCATCGTGTCGCGGTTCGTATAGGAGCGGAAGACGAGCTCGTCGATCTTGGGAGCGCCGGCCCAGTAGTCCTTGTTGGCGACCATCTGCACGTAGGAGCCCTTGACCGACTTGACCACCTGGAAGGGTCCGCTGCCGATGATCGGCGGATTGTTCTGGAACTTGTTGGCGGCATCGTCGGGGCTGAGCTTGCTCCAGATGTGCTCGGGCAGGATGGGCACCCACATCTCGAGCATGTTGGCCTTAGGCTGGCTGCAACTGAACACCGCCGTGTAGGGGTCGGTGGCCACGACGTGGGTGATCCACGACGTGTAGGAGGTGAAGCTGGCCATCTTGTGGTCGACGATGTAGTTGAAGGTGAAGGCCACGTCGGCGGCAGTCAGTGGCTGGCCGTCCTGCCAGGTGACGCCGTGGCGGATATGGAAGGTCCAGACCTTGCCGTCGGGCGAGTGGCTCCAGCTCTCGGCGATGCCGGGGACAGGCTCCAGGTTGGCGGCGTCATAGTTGACCAGAAAGTCGTAGTTGAGGTTGTAGACGTCCCAGGAGATGCTCTGGTAGCCGATGAACGGGTTGAGGCTGTCCACCGACTGATCGAAGCCGACCTGCAAGACGACCTTCTGGGCGCCTCCGAAGCTGGGGCTCGAGCTGGGGCTGGCGGCCAGGGCCGAGACCACGCCCGTAGCCGTGCCGGCCACAAGGACGGCGGCCAGCATGGCCACCACGTGCCTTCTGCTGAGCCCCACGAAGCGCTTCTTCATCCCCATCTCCTCCGATACGAGGTCAGGTACCCGCGACAGCGTACCTTCCCCCTCAGCCGTCTGTGCTGCGCCTAGTCTAGACAATCTCCCGCGAGCTGTCTGCCACGGTCGGCGCATCAGGCCGCCGCTAGGTCGCACTGCCTTCGCGAGATACTCTCGCGTGTGAGGCGCCGTGGCGCCTTGACGGGACGCGGCTCTCTGGCACTATCATGGCACTGGGGGCAGGCGGAGGCAGGAGGGCAGCGTGCCGACACTCAAAGGTTCGCAGGCGACGATCCACTACGAACAGATCGGCCAAGGACCGGACATCGTGTGGGTCTCGGGCGGCGGCGGCACTGCCGGTTCTTGGGACGCCTACCAGCTGCCCTACTTCAGGGAGTCCTTCCGCAACACCACCTTCGACGGTCGCGGCGTCGGGACGACGCGCTGTGATCTGCCCCTGCCCTGGTCGCTGGAGGACTTCGCACGCGACACCGCCGAGCTGATCGAGGCGCTCTGCGACCCACCCGTGGCTCTCGTCGGCCTCTCCTTCGGGGCCGGCATCGTGCAGCAGGTCGCCCTCGACTTCCCGGAGCTGCTCCGCTGCGCAGTGGCGATGGGAACAGGCGCCGTCAGCGTCGGCTGGACCTGGGACTACCAGATGGCCGAGATCGAGTTCCGCAAGGCCGGCGGACGCCTTGACGGCATGATGGCCGTGACCCACTACGCGGCGATGTACTATCCCGCGCGGGTTCTCGGCGACCGCGAGCTGTGGCCGAAGTTGCGCGACGAGCTGCTCGAGTACTACGAGACGGACACCAACGAGGAGTCGCTCATAGCGCAGTGGGAACCGTGCGTGCTCTTCGACCAGAGGGACCGGCTGCCCGAGTGCCGGGTCCCTCTGCATGTGATCGCCTTCGATCAGGACGTGCAGGCGGTGCCCCAGGACGGTGAGGAGGTCGCCGCCCTGGCTCCCAACGCCGAGTACCATCTCTTCGAGGGCATGGGCCACTGCTCGATCTACGGCCACACGCACGACATCCTGAACCCGTTCATCAAGGGGATCGTCGAGCGCTATCTGTAGGCCGTCCGGCGACCTTGCAGACGATTGAGATGGCACCGGAATTCGCGTAGTATCAGCCGCGAATCCGGGCCATGGCCGACGGGTGTTCCGTCACGCGATCGACCGTGCTCGGGACGCGCCGTCCGTGTGACGGTGGACTGTCGTGAACCTGGATGTGCGGGGGGTCAACTGAGGTGGCAGCGGCGACCATCGACTTCGGCATCGATCTGGGCGTCACCAACAGCCGCATCGCCGTCGCCAGTGACGGCGCGGCGCAGGTCGTGCTCAACGGCGAGGGTTTGGACGCCACTCCCACAGCCGTCTGGTGCGACGAACGCGAGCGCCTCGTCGTCGGTTCTCAGACGCGCGATCACCTCGTCGACGACCCCGCCAACGTTGCCGACAGGTTCAAGCTGCAGCTCGGCACCGACGAGGTGTTGCGCTTCGCTCGGCAGAACCGCCCGACCGAACCCGAGGACCTTGCCACCGAGGTCATAGGGTCTCTGCGTGCGGACGCGCGCCGGCGGACGGGCCGCGAGGTGAGTGCTGCGGTGCTCACTGCCCCGACTGGTTTCACCGCTGTGCAACGCGATGCTCTGGTCGCGGCGGCGCGCAAAGCCGGCGTAGCCGTCAGCCTGCTGCTTCAGGAGCCGTTGGCGGCGGCGTTCGCCTACGGCGCCCCCGCCGCCAACGCGTGCTGGCTCGTCTACGACTTCGGCGGCGTCGGCTTTGAGGCCGCCTTGGTCGCGCTCCAGGACGGCGTCCTGCAAGTGACTCACCACGCCGGCGACGCACGACTCGGCGGTGATCTCCTCGACTGGGCGATCGTCGACAAGCTTCTCGTCCCTGCCGTCGCGGCGCAGTTCGCGGTCAAAGCTTTCCGGCGCGACAATGCCAAGTGGCGGATCGCCATTGCCAAGCTCAAGATGGCCGCCGAGGAAGCGCGCATACGGCTCGACCGCGAGAGCAGCGCGCCGATCGTGATCCCCTTCCTCTGCCGCGACGACTCCGGCGCCCCGGTGCGCTTCCGTCACACGCTCACGCGCAGCGAGCTGGACGCGCTGCTCGAGCCGGTCGTGGGTCGGTCGCTCAAGGTGTGCGAGAGGCTGTTGGCCAAGCGCGACCTGGGGTTCGACGATCTTGAGCGCATCGTGGTCTGCGGCGGTCCTGCGCGCGACCCCGCTTTTGCCCGGCTGCTGGCGGAGCAGGGTAGCGGGCTCGGCGGACGTGTCGCGGGCTCTGTCGATCCCTTCACGGCGGTCGTGCAGGGGGCGGCGCTTTATGCCGGCAGCGAGCCGGTCGAGCGCGCCGCGCCGCCTGTCTTCGTCGCCGGACAAGAGGTCGTGCCCGAGCCGCAGGCGGAGGCCCTCGAGGAGATCCCAGTCGCGGTTGCGGAGGCCCCGGTGGTTGCCGAAGTGGCAGCCGTGGTGGCGGCGGAGGCGCCGGTCGTCGAGGAGGCGCCCGAAGTCGTGGCGGAAACGGCGCCGGTAG
>PMKX01000011.1 GCA_003158705.1 Actinomycetota bacterium | reverse complement strand
GGCGGCTGTGTGGTCTGCAGGTTGTGCGGCTACTCCAAGTGCGGGTAGTAGACTAGCCGTGGCGTCCACAGTCTGAGACGGAGGTAGCGCCGATGACAGACGAGCCTGCGCCTGAGGTCGAGCACGACACCGGTCAGGTCACTATCGCCGACAGCGTCATCGCCAAGGTCGCGAACATGGCGTGCCGCGAGGTAGCCGGCGTGCACACGCTCGGCGGTGCTACCTCGCGGGCGCTCTCCAGCCTGCGCGGCGGCGAGAACCGTACTCAAGGGATCTCGGTCGACCTGCGCGACGAAACGGTAGACCTCGACCTCACGCTGGTCGTCTCCTACGGGGTCAACATCCCCGCCGTGGCCGAGGCGTGTCGCAGCAAAGTGAAGGAACAAGTCGAGGCCAGCACTGGTCTCGCCGTGCGCACCGTCAACGTCCTGGTCAGCGACGTCCACTTCCCGGAGGGTTCACCTGACGCGCCCGGCGGACAGGCCTAGCCGCCCGGCCGCGATCGTCCAACCCGACCGTCCCGCCGTCGCTGCCGCGATCGTCGTGTTTCTGGCCGCCGCTGCCGCCGCCGTACTGGCGGCCATACGACTGTTGGCCGCTGCCGTGGGCTCCGCCTACTCGCCCTATCCCCATCTGCATCTGCCCATCGCCCACGGGGATCGTGCCGTGCTGCTTGCGCTGGCCCTCGGCCTTGCGGCCGGCCTTGTCCTGACGCTGACTCGCCGAGATCGGCGACGTCTGCGGCTGAAGCTGGGGGACGAGGGGAGCGTGGTCATGGACTTGGCGGCCGCTCAAACCTTGCTGTGCGACGAGCTTGGCCGTCACCCGGACGTGCTGCGTACGCGGCCAGAGGTGGCCGCCACCGGTGCGCGCTTGCGCGCACAGGTGTGGGTGGCCGCACGCCCGCTGGTCGCAGCCGACCAGATGCAACGCCATCTGACGCAGACGACGCGCGAAAGCCTGGGGCGTGCCACCGGTCTGCCGGTCGACGACGTGCGCCTGCAGGTCAAGGTCGTGGCGGCGCGGCGCCTGCGGAGGTACTTGTAGATGACGGGCGCCTTGCGTGGGTGGGCGGTGACGGCGGCCATGCTGGGAGCCGTCGTCGTCGCCGCTGGCTTGGCGCGAGAGGTGGCGCTGGCGGCGTCGGCTTCGCTGGTCTGGCCGCTGCCTCACTGGTGGTCGAAGCTCACCGAGGGCCCTGCGTACGTGTCGTGGCTGGCCGGGGCGGCGGCAGTGCTGGTCGCCGTCCTCTGCGTCCTGGCCATCGTGCAGCTCACGGGTGGTACGGCTGGCGAGGCGGGCACGGTAGCGGTGGGCGACGGCGACCAGCAAGCCCGCGTGCGTACCGCCGCCCTGCAGCACGTCGTCGCCATGATCCTCGCACGGCGCGTGCCCGAGCTCGGCGCTGTGCGCACCTCGGTGCGCGTCGCTGGGCGGCGGGTGGCCGTTCTGGCTACGGTCGAGGCTGAGCCGCGTGGTTTGGCGGCCCTACACAGGCGCGCCGTGGCTGTGGTCGCCGAGGAGCTACGCCGAGTCGCCGATCTGGAGCTGGCAGGCCTCGACCTGGAAGTAGTGCGTTTCACGGTCTCGGACAAGGAGGCCACATGAAGGCCAAGTACATCGGACTGCTCATGGGGTTCGCGGTGGGCTTCGTGTGGATGTGGCTCGGGTTCTGGGCGCTGCTCTTCGTGGCCGTGGCCGCCGCAGTCGGCTACGTGATCGGCGGCGTGGTCGGCGGCGACATCGACGTGCAGCGCTACATCGACAGAGTGCGTCGCCGGTGAGGGCGCCAAAATGACCTGGACTAGGCCACGTCTTTGTGAGAAGCGGCTGCGGTGCTTGCATGCAGACCCGCCTTCTTGTCGCAAGGAGGACGTGTTTGGATCCTACCCGTCGACCGCCGACGCACGACTGTTCGTTTCGTCACGGCCCGGGTGCGCCAGGCACCTCACGGCTACGATCCCCGGGCTCCACATGGTGACGCCGTGAGAGCCTCGTTCGGGCGCCCCGACCTGGTGGTCTCAGACCTGGACGGCACGCTCGTGTCGGCGACGCTCGAGTTCAGCGCCGCCATCACCAACGGCGTGGCGCGTCTGCGCCAGGCCGGCGTGCCGTTCGTCATCTGCACGGGGCGCATGCTCCGCAGCGCCAGTCGCATGGCGGCGCAGCTCGGCATCGACTCCGGCCTCATCGTGTGCTATCAGGGGGCGCTGGTCGTCGATCTAGGCAGCGGCGAGTGGTTGCTGCATCGGCCTGTGCTGCCGCATCTGGCGGCCGAGGTGGTCGTACACATGCGCACCATCGGCCGCCATCTCAACGCCTACATCGACGACGAGTTCTTCGTGGAGGACATGGATGAGTGGGCGCGCCGCTACGCCGACTACGCGAAGGTAGCCTGCAACGTGGTCGACGACCTGCGCGCCACGGTGCAGGCGACACCGCCGACCAAGCTCCTGGTCGCCACCGATCCGGACGATGCGGCTGCGCTGCTGCCGCAGCTTCAGGAACGGTGGCGCGGCAGGTTGTATGTGACGCGCTCGCTGCCACAGTACATCGAGATCACCGCCGCCAATGCTACCAAGAGCGCCGCCCTCGAGTTTCTTAGCGCGCGCCTGGGCGTGCGCCGCGAGCATACCGTGGCCTGCGGGGACAGCCTCAACGACGTTGACATGCTGGAGTGGGCCGGCCTGGGTGTGGCCGTCGCCGAAGGCGCGGCCGTGGCGCGCAAGGCAGCCGACCTGGTGATGCCGCGCGACGAGCTCGGCGAGCTGTTCGCCGAGCTCGCGGACGGCGTGTGACATAACGAAGGCGGCGCCTGGAGGGTGGGACGCCGCCTTCGTGGGGTTCGGTGATCTCCAGGGGGGTGAAGAGTCACCGTCACTGCCCGATACTGCGCGGTGACATTTAGACTGTCAGCGCACACTAAAGACTATAGACCCGACGGGCGCAACGGTCAACATGCTGCATGCGGGCGGCCCGGTCCGCCTACGGGCCGGGCCGCCCGCATGGTTCAGTTCGCTTTGACCACCGCCGTAGCTGAGGTCGCGGGGGCGTTCATGGCGTTGCCTGCGAAGCGCGCTCGCACCGTGCTGGCGCCTGAGGGTGGCGCCCACGAGAGCGTGGCCAGGCCGCTGGCCGCTGCTCGGACAGCCTTGATCGGCTGCCATGAGCCGCCGGCGAGACGGTCAAACCAGACGGTCGCGCCCGGCTGCAGGGGCTTGAGGGTGGCGATGAGCTTCACGTGTCCGCCCAGCTGGATGTGCGCCGGCTTGGCTTGCAACGCCAAATGGGCGCGCACATGGACGCTGCGTGTGGCCGTGGCGCCCAGGGACCGGTCGTCGCCGTCCCAGACGGCCTTGACGGTCGTGTTGACTGTCATCTTGGTCAGTCGGCAATGGAACACCCCGAAGCCGTGTCTGACGGTCACCGGGACCGTGGCCGCGAGCGTGAACGACGACGCGCCGGCGCTGCGCTGGTAGATCTCGACGTTGCTCTTGCCGTGAGCGGACGGGACAAAACCGCGGAGCTGCGCCGAACCGTCGTAGGCCATCGTCGTGGGCGCGACCCGCATGAACATCATGCCGGTCCGCAGCGACATGCCACCCCTTGTCACCCAGTCACTGTGGCTGGTCGCCTTCACCGGCTTCTTCGACCCGCCGGCACCCCTCGCGGGGATGCCGATCCGGAGTGATCGTGGCTGGTAGGTCACGAGCAGGTCGTTGTTCTGAGGCATCGCCTCGATGCCGGCAACGATCTGCGCCACGGTCTGGCGGTTGTCGGTGAAGCGTGCGCTGGGTGAATTGCCGAGGAGGAAAAAGAGGTAGTCGCCCTCGTTGTTGCGTGGCGCCATCACTCTGAGCACGCCGTCGGTGGGTGTGCCGGGCGGGATCACAAGGGTGGTGTCGGCGACCTGCAGCGTGCGCGTACCGTACGCGGCGAGAATGGTCTGCACCGTGTTGCTGCCCGTCTTGAGGCCGCCCGGGACGCTCACTCCGACGATGCGGGCCGTCTTGCGCTGGGCCGTCACGGTCGCTGAGAAGTCCACTGACTTGACCTGCGCGGGGGCGACTCCCTGTGAGTTGGCGGTGAGCTTGTTGAGCATCATCGACAGATCCGATGACGCCACGTAGCCGACGTCCTGACCGCTGTCCCAGAGGTCGTCACGGGTCACCGTGTAGTCCTTGGTGCCGTCGGATACGACCACCGTAGACGTGGTCGCGGCGCTCCCGGGGAAGCTGTAGGCGTCCGTCGCCTTCTGGATCGGCACCTGAGCTGCGAACGGTGCGAGGTAGTTGTAGTTGGGGCTGTCGGCTGCCCACTGCGGCATGTCGGTGATGCTCGTGACGGTCCGGTTCTGCGGCGTGAGTGTGGCCTGGGAGGTGATGGGTACCGTGACCGGCAGCTCGGCGATGGTGCCGGCGATGCCGGAGTTGCGATCCTCGGTCATGGTGCCACGCAGCTTGGCCGGGTCGATGATCTTGTAGGGGTCGTAGCTGCTGTGCCAGACGCCGTCCACCCAGCCGTTGGCCAGGTAGATGCTCGTCTCGCCGGTCCAGTCCAACGGATGACCGAACGCCAGCACCGTGTTGTCGTGCGCGTACGTGACGGTGCCGGCGGCGCCTACCCAGAGGTCGCCGACGGCGTCGAGGGCGGCCACCGAGGCGCCGCCCACGAGCGGCGTCTCGAAGGTGGGGTCGTAGCCGCCGCCCACGATGGCCGGAGCCACGTCAAAGCCTTGCTTGCGCAGGTGCTTGGCCAGCGTCTTGTAGGCCCGTGAGGCTGGGGCGAGACCGTGGATCTGCATGGTCTCCAGAGGAGTGAACACCGGTGCGCCGGCGCTGCGCTGCAGCCGCTGTGCCGCCGATCTGCTGCGCGCGATGACGATGCGGTCGACCACGCCGGCGGCCGTGCGCACGGGCTTGGCGAGGCTCACCGCTCGATCCGGTGCGGCGACGCCGACGTCGTACGTCGACTC
>PMKX01000208.1:3250-3417 GCA_003158705.1 Actinomycetota bacterium | reverse complement strand
GGCTGGGTCGCCGGCTTCGGCCATATGTACCCTCACGGCCGCAACGGCGCCGACCTGATCGCCCGGCTCGAGGAAGCCGTGCGCGCTCATCCGACCATCACCGTATTCACGAACGCCGAGGTCATGAACAAGTCCGGCAGTTTCGGCAACTACCAGGCGACGATCGC
>PMKX01000208.1:1819-3177 GCA_003158705.1 Actinomycetota bacterium | reverse complement strand
TCTACTGCGTCGGCAGCCGTCAGGGCGACGACGTGGAGGGTGGCCACAGCTACTGCTCGCGCTACTGCTGCACGGCCGCCGTGGACGCGGCCCTCGAGGCGGTCGCCAAGGGCGATCCGGCGCTGCGCCAGTATCACCTCTATCGCGACATGCGCACCTATGGCAAGTACGAGCTGCTCTGGAGCGAGTCGCGCGAGAAGGGCTCGCTCTACCTTCGCGTGCCCGACGACGAGCCTCCGACGGTGGAGAAGTTGGCCTCCGGAGGCCTGAAGGTCACGACGCGCGACCTGCTCACCGGCGGGGAAGAGGTGGCCATCCCGGCCGACCTTGTCGTGCTGGTCACCGGCATGGTGCCGCGCGAAAACGACGAGCTGGTCGGCGTGCTCAAGCTGCCGGTGGGCAACGACGGCTTCTTCAACGAGATCCACCCCAAGCTCCGCCCGGTCGAGACGATCGTCGACGGCGTCCTCATCTGCGGCGCCTGCCAGTCGCCCAAGAACTCGGCGGAGAGCGTCGCCAGCGGCCTTGCCGCCGTCACCCAGAGCGGCGCCATGCTCAAGCGCGGCTTCGCCGAGCTCGACCCCATGGTGGCGATCGTCGACGACCAAACTTGCACGTGGTGCGGCAAGTGTCTCGAGACGTGCCCCTACGCCGCCATCGAAGAGGTAGAGCGGGACGGTCGGTCGGCCGAAGAGGGCGCCAAGGCCGTGGCCCATGTCATCAAGACCGCTTGCAAGGGCTGTGGCGCCTGCGTACCGGTGTGTCCCGCCGACGCGATCGACTTGCAGGGCTACACCGACGCCCAGATCAAGGCCATGATCGACGGACTCCTGGAGGTGAGCTGCACATGACACCTAGCACTGGGGGCACGACGATCAGGTACGCGGACCCCACGAATCGCAGCGTGCGCGAGATCGTCCGCGACGAGCAGGTCATGCGCCGCCGTATCCTGGCGGCGCTCGCCGACGGCCCGCTCACGGTGCCCGAGATCGCGGCGGCCGTCGAGCGCCCGTCCCACGAAGTGATGTTCTGGGTGATGGGTTTGCGCAAGTACGGCTGGCTGGCCGAGATCAAGGAAGCCAGCGACGAAGGCTACTTCCGCTATCAGGTCGTGGAGAGGGAGGGCTCATGACGGTCCTCGTGAACCCCGCCCTGGCGGCGGAGCTCGAGCGCTCCGACGAGTTCAACGCCGACGCCTGCATGAACTGCGGCGTGTGCTCGGCCATCTGCCCGATGGGCGTCGAGGTGCAGCCGCGCGTGCTGTTTCGCTACGTGCTGCTGGGCATGGAGGAGCGCGTGACGGCCGGGACCGAGCCGGTCTTCTCGTGCTTGCTGTGCAAGATGTGCGAGGAGAACTG
>PMKX01000208.1:0-1787 GCA_003158705.1 Actinomycetota bacterium | reverse complement strand
CACCGGGATGATGTATCAGCTCATTCCCTACATCGAGGGCCTGGTGAAGGCCGAGATGAAGTTCGGCGACTCGTGGCTTGCCAAGTACACCGGCCTCGGCCGCAAGCTGAACCGCATCGTCAATATCTCCGCGTTCATGGCGCGACCATCGGCGCAGGAGCGCGCCCTCTACAACCAGGTGCCGATCGACGTCGCTCACCTGCTGCGCACCGCCGGCGTTCAGTTCGGCGCCCTCTACGAGGACGACCTCTACTCGGGCGCCCTGGCCTACGACCTGGGTGCCGACGAAGTGCTCGCCCAACACGCCCAGCGCGTCCAGGCGGTCTTCAAGAAGCACGGCGTGAAGAGCGTGATCACGATCGACCCGCACACCACGACGATGCTGCGCAGCGTCTATCCCAAGGTACTCGACGACTACGACCTCGAGGTGCGCAGCTACCTCGAGGTGCTGGCCGAGAAGGCGATGACGCCGAGCGCGACGCTGTCCGGTGAGGTCGTCGTTCACGACTCGTGCGTCTTTGCCCGCTACGAGAGCATCGTCGCCGAGCCGCGCGAGCTGCTGGCGGCCGCCGGCCTCACCGTCTGCGAGCCTGAGAACTCGGGTCGCCAGACGTGGTGCTGCGGCGGTCCCGTCGAGTCGCTCTACCCGGCCAAGGCCGCCGCTAACGCGCGGAAGCGCGTGGCGCAGCTGAGCGCGGCCGCGCCCGACGCCGTGACGATGTGCCCGATGTGTTTCGTGAACCTGAGCGAGGCCGCCGGCGAGACGATGCGCTTCAAGGACATCTCAAAGTATCTGCGCCAAGCCTACGCATCCTAAAAGACAGGCCTGCCGACCCGCAACCGAGCTGCACCGGAGGTACCCAAGTGGACACCACCACCAAGAAGACGATCATCCTGTTCAGCGGTGACTTCGACCGCGCTATGGCGGCCTTCATCATCGCCAACGGCGCGGCGGCCATGGGCGACGACGTGACCATGTTCTTCACGTTCTGGGGCCTCAACCTCCTGCGCAAGACCGAGAAGGTGCAGACGAAGGACAAGAAGAGCACCCTGCAGGCCATGTTCGGCAAGATGATGCCCAAGGGCACGGGCCATCTCGGCCTCTCCAAGATGAACTTCGCCGGTGCCGGCGCTCCCATGATGAAGAAGGTCATGAAGGACGCGGGCGCCATGTCGCTGGAAGATCTCGTCGCGTCCGCCCAGGAGCAGGGCGTGAAGTTCATCGCCTGCACGCTCTCCATGGACATCCTGGGCTTCAAGGAGGAGGAACTCATCGACGGCCTGGAGTTCGCCGGCGTCGCCTCCTACCTAGGCGAGGCCGACGAAGCCAACGTCAATCTGTTCATCTGAGCACCTAAGGAGGAGACATGAGTTCGATGGTCATCGGTCTGGCAAGCGGCAGCATCGAGAAGCTGGTCGTTGCCAGTACTCTCACCGGCGGCGCCGTGGCCCTCGACATGGACGTCGACATCTATCTGTTGCTGGGCGGGGCCTACGCCTTTCGCACGGACGTCGCCGGCGACGGCACCTACGCCGACCGGCCGGAGCTGAAAGAGGAGATGCTGACCGGCATGGCCGACAACCGCGTGCCTGCACCGCTCGACAGCCTCAGGAACCTCAAGGCCGACGGCAAGGTCAAGATCCACTGCTGCGGCACGGCCGGCAAGATCTGGGGCGCCGGCGAACGCGAGGATTTCGTCGACATCGTCGACGACATCGTCGGCATTTCCCAGTACATCTCCGCCTGTGAAGAAGCCGACGTCGTCCAGGTCCTTTAGGTCTCGGCG
>PMKX01000100.1 GCA_003158705.1 Actinomycetota bacterium | reverse complement strand
CTGAAGAACGTCTCGGGCATCGGCGACGTCAAGTTCGCCGCTCTCAAGGACGCGGTCACTCTGTAGCGCGTCGTGACCGTGGCCTCCGCCGCGCGGTGTGAGCCTGGGTGAGGCGCGCCGGCGTCATCCACCTACTGCTTGCCGGCTACTGCCTGGGCTTGTGCCTGTCGCTGGCCTGGCGGCCGGGCCCGTTGGTGCTGGCGGCGGGCTGTGTCGTGGGTGCCGGCGGTGCGCTGGGTGCGGCGGCGATTGGGCGTAGGCGGTCAGGCGCCTCCAGACAGGCGTCGGCGACGGCTGCCGCGGACACGTCGGCGACGCATGTGATGCGCACGGTCATCGCCGGCTGCGTTCTGGCACTCTTCCTGGTCTGTGGTGTAGCCGTCGGCTCGCTGCGGCTGGCACATTTCGAGCACAGCCGCTTGACCGGGTTCATCGGTCGCAGGGCCACCCTGCGCGGCACGGTGACCGGCTTGCCCAAAGCCGGGCCGGGCAAGCTGACCGTGCCTCTGCGCGTCGACTCCGCCAGCGGCGTGCCGGTGCACGAGCCGGCACATCTCACGCTGAGCGTCGCCGACAACGCGACACCGGTCTACGACCCGTGCGGCGTGCTCACAGAGGGCGCCCAGATATGCATCGCCGGTGTGAGCATCTCGGCGCCGCCCGCGACACAGCCGGGGCAGTTCGACTACGGACGCTATTTGCGGCGCCGTGGCGAACACGTGATGCTCACGGCTTCGCTGGCCGACCTGCACATCGTTGGGCATCGTGGCGGCCTGCAGGGCTGGGTCGACCGCTTGCGGGTGGCCGCGCGTCGCCACCTGCGGCGCGGCCTGGCGGCGCCGGTCCGCGAGGTCCTGGACGGCATGGTGCTCGGCGACGACCAGGGTGTGGACGACGGCCTCATCGAGGATTTCCGGCGCAGCGGCCTGCTTCACATACTGGCGGTCTCGGGCGAGAACGTGGTGCTGCTCTGCAGCATGTGGACCTTCGTGCTCATGCTGCTCGGCGTCGGCCGGGTGCCGCGCACGCTGGCCCTTCTGCCGCTGGTGGTCACGTATGTGATGGTGACCGGCGCCTCGCCCTCCATCGTGCGCGCCGGCGTGGCCGGCGTCATCGGGCTCCTGGCCACCCTGGTGTCACGGCCGAGCGACGGCTGGCTCCTGTGGCTGGCGCCGGCCGCCTGGCTCCTTTCCGTCAACCCCAACACGCTCACGGACGTGAGCTTCCAGCTCTCGTTCGCGGCCGTGGCCGGCTTGCTGTTGCTTGCCACCCCGCTGGCGCGTCGGCTCTCGTTTCTGCCGGCGCCGGTGGCGAGCCAAGTGTCGGTCACCACGGCCGCGAGCCTGGCCACGGCTCCCGTCTCGATGCTCACCTTTGGCTCCACTTCGGCGGTCGGCGTGCTCGCCAACGTGGCCGGCGGCTTCGTCCTCGGGCCCATCATGTTCTTGGGCATGCTCTCCGTGGTCGCCGGCTTCTTCTGGGGGCGGCTGTGCACGCTGCTCAACGTGCTCGCCGGCCTGTTCACGGCGTTCCTCATCTGGGTGGCGCGCGCCTTCGGCAACCTCTCCTTCGCCGTGTTGGAGTGGCACGGGCCCACGCTCAGCATCCTCGTGCCGGCGGCGCTGGTCGCCGAGCTTCTGGTCGTGTGGCGGCTGGCGGAGCGGCGCCGCCTCACGCTGCGCGAGTTCGCGTACGATGACCGGCGCCGCGGCCACCTGTGCGTGGCCACGGCGGCGCTGCTGGCGGCGGTGCTGGTGCTCACGCCCGCCGCCGCCTCGCCGCCGCGCGTGCCCACGGTCACCTGCCTCGACATCGGCGAGGGTGCCGCCGCCTTGGTGCAGGCGCCCGGCGGACCCACCGTGCTCATCGACGCCGGGCCGTCGCCGCTCGCCCACACGCTGCGTGCGCACGGCGTGCGGCGCATCGACCTGCTCGTGCTGTCGCACGGGCATGCCGATCACGTCGCCGGCTTGCAGGACGTGATCGGCAGCATCCCGATCACGCGGGCGCTGCTGCCGCGGCCGCCCACACCGTCGCCAGCCCTCGAGCGTATTCGGCAGCAGCTCACGGCCGCCGGCACTGACGTGCGCGACTGCACCTCGCCCTTGGCTCTCAAGGCGGGTGCGGTCTCGCTGCTCGTGCTGCCCACGCACGCGAACGGCGAGGCAGGCAATCAGGGCGAGAACGACTGCGCGCTGGTGGTCGTGGTCGGCTTCGGTGAGGCGCGCGTGCTGTTACCCGGCGACTGCGAGGGAGCGGCGCTGGCAGCACTCTCGCTGCCGCCGGTCACGGTCGCCGAGCTGCCGCACCACGGCAGCCGCGACGGCTTCGACACGGCGTTGCTGGCGCGGCTGGAGCCGCGCCTCGGTGTGATCTCGGTGGGTCCCAACACATACGGTCACCCAACGGCGCAGATGCTGACCCTGATGGCTGCAGCCGGCGTGCCGGTGCTGCGCACCGATCAGGCCGGCGACGTCGTCTTGAGCGCCGACCCCAACGGGCTGCGCGTGGCCTGCGAGCCGCCGCGCTGACGGCGGGCCGTTCACGCGCCGCTTGCGCGTCGCCCGCGGGACGCACGGGCGTCCTCGCGATGACGTCGCGCCACGCGCGCCCCGCTCGCCGCCCGTCGCGTGCTATTCTTGGCGTCGTGGCTACGACCTCGCGCTCCGAGCTCAAACCGGCGTATCTGATCTGCGGCAGCGACACCCCCAAGGTGCGCCGCGCTGCCGCCAGGCTGCGCCGCCGCGTGCTCGAAGACACCGGCAGCGATCTGAACCTCACCTTCTTCGACGCCCGCGCCGAGCGTGCGCACACCGTGATTGAAAGCGCTAACACGGCCGCCTTCGTCGTCGGCACACGCTTGATCCTGGTGCTCAATGCCGACCGCTGGACGGTGGGCGAGAGGGGCGTGGTGGCCGACTACCTGGCCGACCCGGCGCCCGGCACATGCCTGGCGCTGGTGGGGGCGACGTTTGCCAAGACCGAGCGCCTGACCAAGGCTGTGGTCAAGACGGGCGAGGTGCTGCGCTTCGACCTGCCCAAGCGAGCCAAGCTCAACGAGTGGGCCCGCAGGCAAGCCGCCTCCCGCGGCCTGCAGCTCGACGAGCGTGTCGCCCAGCGCCTGCTGGACACCGTGGGCGACGACGCCGAGCGGCTGGAGTCGGAGATCGCCAAGCTGGCGACCTACGTCGGCGGCGGCGCGGCCGCCGAGAGCGACGTGGACGCCGTGTGCGTGCCCGGCGTGGAGCGCAAGGTCTTCGACCTCACCGACGCGGTCGGCAACGGCGATCGCCGCGAGGCGCTACGTTGTCTGGAGCTGCTCTACGCGCACGGCGAGCAGGCCGGCTCGGCGTTCTACGCCGTGCTGCGTCACCTGCGCAATCTGGAGACGGTGGCCCAGCTGCCGGCGCAGACACCGCCGGGCGAGATCGCCGGCATCCTCAAGGTGCACCCGTTCGCGGCCGAGAAGCTCGCGCGGCAGCGGGCCAACTTCGACCGTCGCACGCTGGGCCTGGCTATGCAGACGCTGGCTGACGCAGAGGTAGGGATGAAGGGTGCGTCACAGCTCGAGCCGGAGTTCGTGCTGGAGATGGCGGTGGCGCGCCTGGTGGGCGCGCGCCCGAGCTAGTCTGAGAGGCGCGCCAGCGTGCGCGCCACGCGACTCTTCTTGCGGGCGGCGCTGTTGGCGTGGATGACGTGCTTGGCGGCGGCCTTGTCGATCTGGCTGTGCAGGTGGCGGGCGAGTTCCTCAGCAGCCTTCTGGTCGCCTTCGCCGACGCCCGCCTCGAGCTTCTTGAACATCGTCCTGAGGCTCGACTTGATCTGACGATTGCGCATCGTCTGCCTGGCGGCCAGGCGCATGCGCTTCTCTTGCTGCTTGATGTTGGGCACGTCGATCCTTCGTTAGCGGTGCGTCGGTGTGCGACTACAGGCGTGCGATGCTAGCACAGGCGCCGTGCTCGGGGCAAGCCGGGCCGACGAGTGTAGGTGTAGGATGCGCTCGCGTCACACGGGCCACGGGTCGGCAGCGGTCACCTGCGGCAACGCGCTCGGGACGGGGGGCTCTGCATGAAGTGGTATTTGGAGGCACTGCGCAAGTACGCCGTCTTCAGTGGTCGCGCGACGCGGACAGAGTACTGGATGTTCAACCCTTGGCGATGCGCGCGAGCATCCGCGGGCCGATCTCCTCGCGGTCATGGAAGGCGGATACGAGGTTGGGCCAGCCAAGACGGATGAGCACGCGGTGGGAGCCGGTTTGTCGCTCGACCTGCCAGGCGATTCGGAGCAGACCGGCGAGCACGAGTTTGGCGCGGGTGCTCAGCCAGTCGCTCACGCGGCGGCGAAGGAGATGTTCAGGAACTCTCGGCCGGCATCGTCGTCCTTGAGGCGGTCGGCGACGACGCGCAAGTGCCTGCACGTGGGCGATGGCGTCGTCTTGGGTCACGCCGTACGCGAGCACCCCGGGCAGCTCGACCACCTCGGCGATCCAGCGCCCGTCGGTCTCGCGCTCAAGCTCGATTCGAAAGACGACCGACATCGCTCACCTCCTGACACATCTTGGCAAGGATACCACCCGGGAGATCGCGGACGTGACGACGCGAGTCGGCCTCACTGACCCTACGGCGCCAGGCTCGAGACAACCACCGATTCGGCGGACTTGCGCACCGGCCCGTGGTAGACGGCTTCGATGTTGTTGCCATCTGGGTCGAGAACGAACGCGGCGTAGTAGCCGGGGCGGTAGGTTCGTTCGCCCGGCGCGCCGTTGTCTTTGCCGCCGGCGGCGATGGCCGCGGCGAAGAAGCGTTCGACTGCGCCGCAGTCTTGGGCCTGGAACGCGAGATGGACCTGCGAGACTGGTCCGGGCGCCCTGTCGACCCAGAGTTCGTCGGCGGCGAAGTAGCCGGGAGCGTCGGTCACGGCGTCCGCAAAGCCGAGCGCCGTGAGCGCCGCCGTGTAGAACCGCTTGCTGGCGGCTAGGTCGGTGACGCGCAGGTGAATGTGGTCGACAAGCCTGCCTTGATGAAACTCCACGGCGCCTCCTCGCGTAGATCACCTCGTGCGTCGGCATCGACCTGTGCGTCGTCTACCTGCTCGGTCCATGCCGCGGCGTCCCTCTAGAGATGCTCTTGACCACCCGGCAGTTCCGGCTTCCGCTCGCCCGAACGGCCGCCGCCCGCACGACCGAAGCCGTACCACTCACGCGCCGAACGGCGCAAGAGGAGGACGACCACCGCGATCTGTATCGCCCAGCCGACGATGAACAAGGCAACGTAGCCCGGGCCACGCTCGAGGTTTCCCTTCGCGCCAGATGCTGCGTAGGGCACGCTCAACGCCACTACCACGAGATAGGCGATGTAGGCCCAGCGCTGGCGGAAGGCTATGGCCAGGAGGAGGCCAAACTCGAGCGCGAAGGCCAGCGACACGAGGACAGCCACAACGATCGGTACCCACGGATAGGTGCGTCCGCTGACAACCGGCGGTGACAAGAACATGCGCACTATGATGACCACGTAGAGGACGGCGAGGGCT
>PMKX01000004.1 GCA_003158705.1 Actinomycetota bacterium | reverse complement strand
GCTGGGCAAGGTGCCGAGCGCCGCTGCGGCCGACACGGCGACCAACGCCACGCACGCCACCAGCGCCGACACGGCGACGAACGCAACGCACGCAACCACCGCCGATACGGCGACGAATGTCGAACGTCACGCAATTCCCCACCCCGGGCGTCAAACAATTCCCCACCCGGTCTCGTGCGTTCCTTCTACGCTTTCTCTCCTCCCTTCTCAAGCTTCGCGCCCTGCCCCGGCCGCCGTTTGGGCCGGTAGCTTCTGCCCTCCATATGCACGTGGTAGGAGCTGTTCACGAGCCGGTCGAGCACGCTCTCGGCGACCACTGCGTTGGGGAAGAGCTCGTACCAGTCCTTCGGCGAGCGGTTGGCGGTGAGGATGAACGAGCCGTGGCCGGCGCGCTCTGAGACGAGCTCGTAGAAGTCATCACCCTGGCTCGGGCTGAAGGCGCGCATGGCGAAGTCGTCGACGATCAGCAGGTCGATGCGCCCCAGGCGACGCAGGCGAGTCTCCCAGCTGCCGTCGGCGCGCCCGCCGGCGAGCTCTGCGAGCACGCGGCTCATCTTGGCGAAGAGCACCGAGTAGCCCCGCCGGCAGGCGGCGTGCCCGAGGGCGGTGGCGACGTGCGTCTTACCGACGCCCACGGGACCGTAGAGCAGCACCGACTCGCCGCGTTCCAGGAAGCGTAGCGCCCCGAGGTCGCGGATCAGCGGCGCCGGCAGGGATGGGTTGTAGGCGAAGTCGAACTCCTCGAGGGTCGCCTCGCACTCGAAGCGTGCCCGGCGGATGCGCTCAGAGAGGGCCTTGGCCTCGCGGCGGCTGATCTCGTCTTCTAAGAGCACCTCGAGGAACTCGAGGTGGCCGAGCTCGCCGCCGCGCGCCTGGGTAAGGCGCGCCTCCAGGGTGGCGAGCATGCCCGAGAGCCTGAGGCTCTTGAGCTTAGCTTCCAGCTGATGGGTCTCCATGTCTTTCAGGCCTCCAGATGGGCGAAGAGGGTCTCGGCTCCGTGCAGGTGGGCCGGGGCTTGCAGCGTGATCTCGGGCTCGGAGGTGAGCTGCTCGCGGCCGGCGAGCAGGATGCCCTTCACGGTGCGGTAGGCGGGGTCACCGGCCTTAAGAGCGAGCGCGCAGGCTGCCTCGAGGCGCTCGGCGCCGTAGCTGTCGGCGAGATGGATGATGCCCTGGGCGCTGCGCAGGCGGTGCAGGGCCTGCTCGCCGAGCAGGCCACCAACGAGGGCGGCGACCGCCGGCCCGCACTCACCGGCACGGTGGCGGCACCAGGATGGCGTACGCATGAAGAAGGCCGCCTTGGCCTGCGGGTAGTCCTGCCAGTCGGTGGCGCGGCGGCCTTTGCGCACGCGCACGTGACTCTTGACGAGCTCATGGTTTGCGTAGGCGAACACCATCGTGTCGGTGATGCGTACGTCGAGGCGCGCCCCGATGAAGCGGAAGGGCACCGAGTAGAGGGCGCCGCCGACCGAGATGTGGCAGTCCGGGGAGACCTTGGCCGTCTGCCAGGCAGCGGCCTCAAAGGGACGCTGCGGCAAGGCCAAGAGGTGCTCGGCCTCGAGGGCGGCGAAGATCGCCGCCGGCTTGGCGCCCGCGAGCGGGCGGGCGCTGCGCTGCCCGGCCACGGAGAGTGACCAGGACGCCGCTTGTGATCTCATCGCCGGGAGATCCGTGAACTGGCGCCCGCTGAAGAAGCTATCGCGCACGTAGGGCACGATGCGCTCGACGCGAGGTTTGTCCTTGGGGTGCGCCACGCGCCCCGGGTCGACGAGACAGCCGTAGTGGTGAGCGAGCTCTGAGTAGCCACGGTTCAGGCGCGGGTCGTAGAGATCTGGCCTGAGCACGCCGCTGCCCAGGTTGTCGGGCACCAACCGCTGGGGGCAGCCGCCGAAGAACTCAAAGGCAGCGACGTGCGCGGCCAAAAACTCACGCTGCGTCATGCGCAGCACCGGGTAGCAGAACAGATGGCGGCTGAAGGCGAGCACCATGATGAAGCCCCAGACGCGCTGCCTGGCGCCCGTCCGTGGATCGCACCAGCTGCCCAGGTGGCCGTAGTCGAGCTGCGCCTCATGCCCCGGCGGGGGATCGTCGCGAAGCACCGTGGCGCGCTCGGCGGCACTCTCTTCGGCGAGCTCGGTGCGCACATAGCGACGCAGGCTGGCGACGCTCACGGTGAGGCCATGCTCGTCACGCAGGCGCTGGTGGATGGTGGCCAGCGTGGTGGTCGCTATGTGCTTCTCGATGTAGTCGTGGAAGGGCTCGATCTGGCCGTGCACCGAGGAGCGCGCACGAGGATCTGTGAGCTCGGGGAACCACTCGCGTACCCTCGCTGCCCACTCTGCCGCAGAGAAAGGCGCGCCTCCGGGAACCATGCCGGCCGCCTCGGCGCGGCCGGTGTACTTGCGCACGGTCTTGCGGTCGAGGCCCAGGGCGCGGGCCATCTGGGAGACGTTGTCTCCCGCATACCAGTGTCTGAGCAACTCCACCACGTCCACCACCGTGAACATCCTCCTGGCCATCCGTGTCCTTCCCATCGACCCTGCCGATGGGAGGCAATCTATGTGCGCGGACCATAGGAGACCCGGGGTGGGGAATTGTTTGACGCTGGGGGTGGGGAATTACGTGATTCCACCCCTGGGGAATTACTTGACGCTAGAGGGCTTCAGGCTGGGGAATTATTTGATCGCCGACACACGTAGCCAAGCTCGTCTAAGATCAGCAGGTCGAGCTTC
>PMKX01000221.1 GCA_003158705.1 Actinomycetota bacterium | reverse complement strand
TGCGGCTTCATCGACGCCGCCAAGGAAGAGTCCATCGAGACGCTGCTGAGCACGTGTGCCGCAGTCCACGCTCGCGGAGCACAGGTCGTCGCCTACGGGTGCCTGGTCGAGCGCTACCGCGGGGAGCTCGCGCGCGAGCTCCCCGAGATCGACGTGCTCTGCGGGTTCGAGACCCAGCCTATCCTCACACTGCTCGATCGCCTCGGCCGGGCCGGGCTAGAGGCGCCGCCGGCGCAGCGTATGCGGCGCCCGCTGGTCAGCTATCTCAAGATCTCGGACGGCTGCGACCGTCGCTGCACTTTCTGCGCCATCCCGCTCATCAAAGGCCGCTACGCGCCGGTCGCGCCGCGACCCATCCTCGAGCTGGCGAAGGCCGAGCTGCAGCGCGGCGCCCGCGAGCTCGTACTCGTGGGCCAAGACACTGCCTGCTACCGCGCGCCGGGCTACGGCGGGCTGGCGCGCCTTTTGAGCGATCTGGCAGCCCTGGAGCCGTTCTGGCTGCGCCTGCTCTACCTGCAGCCACAGAGCGTCACAGCAGCGCTCCTGGAGGCCCTGGCGGCCTACACCGTGCCATACGTGGACCTGCCGTTGCAGCACGCCTCCGGGCGCGTGCTGAAGGCCATGGGCCGCCAGGGGAACGGCGAAGCGTACCTGGACCTGCTGGCGCAGGTCCGCCGAGTGCTGCCGGACGCAGCCATTCGCTCGACGTTCATGACCGGCTTCCCGGGCGAGACGGAGAGCGAGTTCGAGGAGCTCCTGCAGTTTGTGGCCGCGGCCGGCTTGGCGGTCGCCGGTGTCTTTGCCTTTGACCCGCAGGAGGGCACGGTGGCCGCCGGCTTGCCGCAGCAAGTTGCGGCCGACGTGCGCGAGGAACGTGCCGCTCGCTTGAGCGCGGTTGCCGAGGCGGCCGCGCGCCCCTTCTGGGAGAGCCAGCTGGGTCGCACCTTCGAGGTGCTCGTGGAGCACGGCTGTCGCGGTGTGGACAGCGAAGCCACTGGTAGAATCGCCGCGCAGGCGCCGGACGTCGACGGTGTCACGTATGTGTCTGGTGGCGCTCTGCGACGCGGACAAGTGGTGCACGCCACCGTCGACGGCGTTCTCGGCTTCGATCTGACGGCGAGGGTCGATGTCGCCGGCGCCTAGGCAGTCTGCGCGAGGTCAGAACGGTGGGGCAGAGGACCGACAGCCGTCACCCAGAGCGTCCGGTCTCCAGGTAGCCATGAATGCCGCCAACGTCATCACCATCGTGCGCATCCTTCTCATCCCGGTGTTCGTGGCCTTGCTCTTCTCCAACGTGCCGCACGGCGACGCTTTCGCAGCCGCCGTGTTCGTCATCGCCGCCTCCACCGACACCTTGGACGGGTATGTGGCACGGGCGCGCAACAGCGTCACCACCTTCGGCCAATTCGTGGACCCATTGGCCGACAAGCTCTTGGTGGCGGCCGCGCTCGTCTCGCTTGTCGGCCTCGGGCGCGTGCCCGCCTGGGTGGCCATGGTCATCCTGGGCCGCGAGTTCGCCGTGAGCGCGCTGCGCGTGGTGGGCATCGCCCAGGGTGTGTCGATACCGGCCGCCGGCCTGGGCAAGATCAAGACCGTCTCGCAGTGCGTCTACATCGGCTTCGTTCTGCTTCCCCACGACTCCCTCGCCAACCGCTTTCACGTGCACGGCGGCGCGATCGACGCGGCCGAATGGTGTCTGCTGCTCGTCACCGTGACGCTCACGGTCATCTCGGGGGTGCGCTATTTCGTCAACGCCCGCAGCCTCATCCACGTGCCGGGAAGCCCGGCTCGATGAGCCCGGTCCCGCGAGTGGCAGTGCTCCTTACCGGCAGCGAACTGCTCGACGGACGCGTGCACGATTGCAACGGCGCCACGGTTGCCTCGTCGCTGGCAGCCCGCGGCGCCAGGGTCACGCACGTGCTCACGGTGCCCGACGATGCTCGACAGATCGTGGCCGCGCTGCGCTTCTCGCTCGACCAGGATCTGAGCTTGCTCGTGGTGAGCGGAGGGCTCGGGACCACACATGACGATCTCACTACGGCCGCCGTAGCCGAGGCGGTCGGGCGCGACTTGGCCGAAGACGCTCAAGCGCTGGCCTGGATAGAGGAGCGCACCCGAGCGATCTGTCGCAGCCGCCGCCTGGCGTTCGCGCCTGCGTTCGCTCAGATGCGGCGCCAGGCTCTTCTGCCCGCCGGCAGCCGGCCGCTGCCGCCGGCGGGCGCCGCCCCGGGCTTTGCGCTCGTCGTCGGCGACACCACTGTCGTCGTGCTGCCCGGTGTGCCTGCTGAGCTCGAGCCGATGTGGGCCGCCCTCGTCGACGATCTGCAGCAACAGGGCTTCTTCCCGTCGCTTCGCACGCGGACGGTGCGCATCTTCGGCGCTGGAGAGATTCAGGTGGCGCCGGTCGTGGCGAGCTCGGCGCACGGCCTCCTCGACGTAGGCGTCACAGCAGCCGCCGGCGAGGTGACCGTGTGCCTGCGTCATGCCGGTGGGGAGGAGGCCGAGGCGCAAGCCAACAGGCTGGTCGCAGGCCTGGCAGAGCAGCTACCTGTGTTCTCGACCGACGGCCGCACCGTCGATGAGCTCGTTGCCGACCGGCTGCGGGCCCTGGATGCGACCGTCGCTGCAGCCGAATCGTGCACCGGAGGTCTGCTCGGCGCCAGGCTCACAGCCCTCGCCGGCAGCTCGGACTACTTCGTCGGCGGCGTTGTAAGCTATGCCAACGAGGTGAAGCAGAGTCTGCTGCAAGTGTCGGCGGCGACCATCGCTGCCCACGGTGCAGTCTCAGAGGAGGTCGCTTTGGACATGGCCAGGGGGGTGGTCGCCGTCACGGGAGCGACGTTCGGCATGGCGACGACCGGCATCGCCGGCCCTGGCGGCGGCACGCCGGACAAGCCGGTGGGCCTTGTCTACGTCGCCGTCGCCGGCCCGGACATGCGGCGAGCCGAACGCCACCTCTTTCGCGGTGACCGTGAGACCGTGCGCGTGCAGTCGGTCACCGCGGCCCTGCATCTTCTGCTCCAGGCGATGGGCACATGAGTCGCTCGTGGAGCGCGCCCAGCGCCCGTCTGTTCGTCGCCTTCGACCTGCCCCTCGAGGTCGAGCGCGCGGTGAGCGAGTGGCAAGACGCCGAGCTCGGGACGCACGACGAAGTGCGCCTGGCGCAAGTGCTCCACGTGACCCTGTGCTTTCTCGGAGACAGGCCACAGACCGAGTTGCCGGCGATCGTTCAGGCCCTCGAGGCCATCGAGTTCTCTTCGCCCGAAGCGCGGTTCAGTGAGCCGCTCTTCTTGCCCGAGCGAGGCGCGAAACGCGTGGTCGCACTGGGCCTGGAGCACGAGGGCGGCCTTCTCACACTACAACGTGATGTGGCGCAGTCGCTGGCCGCCCTCAAGGTCTACAAACTCGACAAGCGGCCGTACTTGGCGCACCTGACGGTAGCCCGCTTCCGCCGTCCTAGTCGCCCTTTTGCCCTGCAAAACGTCAACGTGCCCGCATTTCATCTGTCCCAGATGACCCTCTATAATAGCCTCCTGGAGAGGACAGGCGCCGTGCACACTCCACTGGCCATTTTCCCCGCACGCTAGGAGAGGAGCTCAGTACGTTGGACAAAGACAAAGCCCTCGACGCAGCCGTCACACAAATAGAGCGCCAGTTCGGCAAAGGGAGCATCATGAGGCTCGGCGACCGCCCTACTACCGCAGACGTAGGTGTGGTGCCTACCGGCTCCTTGGCCCTCGACATCGCCCTCGGCGTGGGCGGCATCCCGCGAGGCCGCATCGTCGAGATCTTCGGGCCCGAGGCCTCGGGCAAGACCACGCTGGTCTACCACCTCATCGCTCAGGCGCAGAAGCTCGGTGGGTCGGTGGCCTTCATCGACGCCGAGCACTCTATGGATCCTTTGTATGCCAAAGCCATCGGCGTCGACATCGACGACCTGCTCGTCTCGCAGCCCGACTATGGCGAACAAGCCCTCGAGATCGCCGAGATGCTCATACGCAGCAGCGCCGTCGACGTCGTGGCCATCGACTCGGTGGCGGCGCTC
>PMKX01000147.1 GCA_003158705.1 Actinomycetota bacterium | reverse complement strand
ATCTCGTGGCAGGCGGTGCCGCAGAACTTGTTGCTCTCGGTGTATTGGGAGGCGACGGCCATGACCACCACGGCGAGCACCAGAAGGATGGCGACAACGACCGTGAGCATGCCCCACCAGTGCTTCCAGAACGCATGCCATCTGCCGGCCATAGGCCCGTAGCCCTCCTCGCCGCGAAAGGCCTGCGGCCGCCCACCCCGAGCCCCTGCTCCGGCGGCCGCGCCTCACGTGCGCAGAAGGCTACCATCCTGAAGCGCCCGCGGCCATTCGAGATTCCGTTACTCCGCGTTGCCGGAAGCGCACGGGGTTTAGATGAGCCGCGGCAGAACCGCGGACCCCGGCGGCGAGCCATGGCAGCTGCACGTCGCCCTCCCGTACCCCGAAGTGTGGCACGCCCGGCAAGGTAGGCGGCGGCTGCCGCTTACGTGAGGGCCCGCGGCCGGGTGCACGAAGCCCGGCGCACTCCACGAGGCGAGCCCGTGACAGCGAGCACAATCCAGCGGCCGCCTGTGCGGCGCGGCATGGCACCTTGCGCACCCTGCCGCCGCGCCACCGGTTCCGCCGGCGTGACAGCTGCTGCAGACGAACCAGCGGTGGCCGCCGGTCAGCCGCTGGTGACCGGGGGGCGGCGTGTGACATCCGCATGACGCGACCGAGAACGCGCCGCCCGGATGACAGCTGTCGCACGAGAACCGGGCCCATCCCGGACCGACGTGGCTCGCGACGTGGGGATGACGATAGGTCGGCGGCAGCCATGCGCGCAGTCGATGGCAGGCGGCACAGTCAGTCACACCCCCGTGGGCGGGCTGGTGGCAGGCGGCGCAGGGCCGCGCCGCCGCCCGCCGGCCGAAGCCGTGGTTGTGGCAGCTCTCGCAGCTGACTTTGGCGTGACCCTTACCCAGCGTGGGCTCGTGATGGAAGAGGAGGCCGCTGCGCCAGCCCGTCAGACCATGGCAGTCCTGGCAGCGGCCGCGGTCGGGATGTTTCGGCGCATGGCAGAAGAGGCAGTTCTCGGGCCCCTCGCGTCCCACGTGACAGGCGAAGCACGCGAGCATCGTCGCCGGTGGATCGACGGCCACGCCGGCCGTGCCGGGATGCGCCGTGCGTGTGTGGCAGACCACGCAGTCGACGCTCGCGTGCGATAGATGGTCGAACTCGACCGTGCCAAGTCTCTTGAGCGCCTGCAGCCTGCGCCAGGGGTGGCAGACCTCGCAGCGCCTGGAGGGGACTACCGTGGCGTCCGCGCCCTCGAGCTCGACCGAGCGCACGCCTTTGATGTGCAGCACCAGTCGGCCTGCCCCCGCCTTCCATTCAGCGGCCAGCGAGCTCATGAGGCCCGGATCCTGATGGCAGGCCACGCAGGCCACACCCCGGTGCGCGGACCCGCCCAGCGACGCCGCGAAGGGCCGCATCTCGTGGCAGGTGGTGGAGCAGAACCCTGCCCGGTGTGTGTACACAAGCACGGAAGCCGCGCCGGCCGCCAGCGCGACGACCACCACCAGCGCGGCGATCAGCCATCGCCGCTTCCACCATGGGGCCTTCGGCACCCCCCCGATGCCGTCGGCCGTCATCTGCGGACGCACGCGCCTCGTCGATGGGACGAGAGCGCCGCGGCCTCAGGCATCCCTTTGATCTCCCGAGGCCGTCTCCTCGTGCGCGCCTTTCAGGAGCAGCAACGGCACGGCCGTGTGATGACGCACGTCCTCGGCCACGCTGCCCAATACGGTGCGAGCCACAAGACCGTGGCCGTGCGTGGCCATGGCGATAAGGTCGGCGTGCAGCTCGCGGGCCTGGGCGACGATCGCGTCGGCCACCTCTCCCCGACCTACCACGGTACGCACCTTTACTCCGGCGGCGGACACCCTGAGCGCCGCCGCCGCCAACAGCTCTTCGGCTTCCTCCAGCTCGTGCGCCATCGTGTCGCGCGTGTGGTAGTGAGCGACCCGCAGCAGCAGCACCTCGGCGCCCGTCAACTGCGCGAGCCGCGTCACGTGATCCAGAAGGACGGCGTCGACGGCGCTGCCGTCGAGGGGGGCCAGTATGCGCGTGTAGAGCGTCATCTCAGATGCCTCGCGGGACGAAGGTTTGATAGAGCAGGAACAGGTTGAGCCCGATGATCACCGCCGCCACGAGCCAGCCGACCGTGTAGCCGAGGGCGCGCAAGTGCAGATCGCCCATCACCTCGCGGCGCCGCGCCAGGAGCAGCAGGGGCACTATGGTCAGCGGCAGCTGCAGGCTGAGCACGACCTGACTGAGGACGAGTGCGCGGAAGGGGTTCAACCCGCTGGCGATGAGCACGATGGGCGCGAGAGGAAAGACACCGAGGGCGAGCTTGAAGAAACGGCTGTGCGGATCGGCCGGCCGGCCCAGGTAGCTGCAGATCACGTTGGCCGTCGCCAGAGTCGAGGTCACGGAAGACGACAGGCCGGCAGCGAGGAGGCCAACGCCGAACAGCAACGCCGACAAGGAGCCGACAAGCGGCTTCAGACTCGCTGAGGCCTGCTTGATGCTGTCGACCGTGACTCCCGCGCGGAAGAAGACGGCGGCCGCGACGATGATCATGGCGGAATTGACGAGCCAGCCCATGCCCATCGCCAGGGTGGTATCGACGAGCTCGAACCGCATCAGGCGCCGCCGATGCTGCGGTTCGACATCCCACTCCCGCGAAAGGATGACGTCGGAGTGCAGGTAGATGTTGTGAGGCATCACGATAGCCCCCAGCATCGCCATGGCGAGGAAGATGCTCTTGCCGGACACGGAAGGCACCGCCCAGTGAGGTAGGGCGGTGCCCCAGTCAGGATGCACCAGATACAGCTCGGCGATGTAGCACAGAGCGATGACCGCCAGTAAGACGACGATCACGCGCTCCAGATTGTCGTACTGACGGCCGGCGATCAGCAGGTAGACGATCACCAGGCTGAGCGGCGCCCCCAGGAACACGGGGATGTGGAGGAGAAGGGCGAAGCCGAGCGCCGCGCCAAGGTACTCCGCAAGCTGGGTCGCGACGCAGGCGGCCAGGATCGTGACGCCGAAGACCCAGACCCACGGCCGCGAGAAGCGGCTGCGGATGTTGGCTGCCAGAGACCGCCCGCTGGCGATGCCGAGGCGGGCGGCGGTGTGCTGCAGGAAGATCAGCATCAGCGTGCTGACCGAGATGACCCAGAGGAGCCGAAAGCCGAACTGGCTGCCACCGGCGATGTTGGTAGCCCAGTTGCCCGGGTCGATGAACCCGATGGTGACCACGAAGCCTGGGCCCAGATAGCGCAGCAGCTCGCGGGAGAAGAGGTCACGGAACAGGCCGCGGCCTCTGCCCGACGCGGCGGCGGCCGCCCCCTGCGAGCCGTGACCGTTGTTGACCTCGATCTGCGCCATCCTTCTCCTCAAAGCCGGCGGCGGACGTTGCCGTCCGGCTCGTGCATGCAGTGGCTGCGACATCCTACGTCGCGCTGAGGGAGGCGCGCAGAACGAGACGGCCGCGCACCCACCCGCGCGGGCCGTCCGCGACGCGTCGGCGAGCGGTGGCGGCCTGTCGGGCGATGCGGCTAGAGGTCGGCCGGTGGCGTGAGTGGCGCCCGAGGCAGCGGCACGAAGGTGACGCTCAGTCCGGCGGCAACCACGGTGACGATCGCCACGGTGGCGGCGTCGTCCTCCTCGTCCGGCGCCGTGGCGGTGCCGGGATTCAGATAGAGCACGCCCTCGACCCAGCTCACGCTTGGGGCGTGCTCGTGGCCGAAGACGACAAGGCAGGGCGGCTTGTCGCCCGCCGCGGAGACAAGCTTGGCCGACGCCAGCCGTTTCAGGAGCCGCTTGCGCTTGTGGCCGACGGCGAAGCGGATGCCGGCGGCCTCTCCGAGCACCTCGCGAGGAAGCGATTCGGCCAGCTCGCCCGTGTCGATGTTGCCGGCCACCGCCGTCAGCGGCGCGATACCCCTGAGCACCGTGAGGGTGGTGGGGTCGACGATGTCGCCGGCGTGGATGATGTGGGTGACGCCGGCGAACGCCTCAGCGATCGCCGGGTCCAGGTAGCCGTGGGTATCGGCGATCACGCCGATACGTGCAGCCGGAGCACCAGGCTCGGCTTCCGCCGCAGGACACGTCTGCCCGGGCGACGGCTCGATGGCAGACGCCGTCTTCCTCTTGGATCGCTCCGGATTGCGTTTGCCCGGATCGCCTTCGCCCGATTTCGGTCCCATCCCCACCCCCCGAGTCACTGCAGGCGGCATCCTGCCGCCGGATAGCTGCGCTGCGGCCCTTGCGCCTGCGGTTCACGCAACGGATGCACGCCGCTCATCACACCCTCACCAGAGTATCCCATGCTGCCGCCAACGGTCCTGCCAGCAAGATAGGAGGTGCCGCCATGGGGCACGCGCCTTTAGGTGATGAGCTGCGGCTTCGCCATGTGGAGCGCACCGACCACCCCCGGGTGCTCTCCGTGATCGACGAGTGGTGGGGCGGCCGCAGCATGAGCACCCGCCTCTCGCACGTCTTCTTCGTGCATTTCCGGCCCACCAGCTTTCTCTTCGAATGCGGTGACGAGCTGCTCGCCTTCCTTCTGGGATTCGTCTCCCAGACGACGCCGAGCGAGGCCTACGTGCATTTCATCGGCGTGCACCCCGACTACCGGCAGCTCGGCCTGGCTCGCCGCCTGTACGAGCGGTTCTTCACCATCGTCAGCCTCAAGGGCTGCGACACCGTCCGTAGCCACACGTCGCCGCAGAACAGGCTCTCCATCGCCTTTCATACCGGCATGCGCTTCGACATCGACCCGGGCGATGATGCCATCGCCGGCGTGCCCGTGTCGCGCGACTTCTCTGGCCCGGGCGAGCACCGGGTCCGCTTCGTCAAGCATCTGAGGTTCGCCATGCCGGAACTGCGGCAAAGCGACGCGGCTGACCCGACGGTCGCCGAAAACACAACGATCAGCGACCGTCTGACCGCGGAGGCCGCACTCANNCCGGACTTCCGGAGATAAGAGGCACACGAAGCACCCAGAAAGTGGTTGCGAGCAGGGGAAAGGGTGGCTCGAGCCGCAAAGGGTCGTGTTACTACAGCGAGCCTGGAGCGGCGGCTTAAGCTTACGCGGTCGCCGTGACCTCGAAGTCGCTGAAGGCCGGCGGCTCGGGCAGCTCCAGAGCGGCCAGGATCAGGCGCTGGCCGGGCGTCGTGAGCGAACGCTTGGCGACCCGCCCCTCGCCGGTCTCCAGCGTCACCAGGTGCATGCGCTCAAGCTCGTCGCGCACGGCTCGCCAGCTGCGGCCGGTGGCGTTCTCGACGACGCGGATGAGCAGCAGCGCCAGCCAGCAGAGCTGCACGTGGGCGCGGATGCGGTCCTCGCGGTAGTGGAACACCGGCCGCAGCTTGAGCGCTCCTTTGAGGTCGCGCCAACCGTGCTCGATCTGGTAGAGCTGGCGGTAGGCGAGCGCCAGGTCGGTGGCCGAGAGCGTCTCATCGGAGCTGCGCAGCAGCCAGCGGCCGTCGAGGCGCGCCTCGCGTGCGATGGCGGCACGGTCGAGGCGTAGCAGGCCCTCCTTGGTGCGGCGCAGCAGGCGGTAGAGCGCTGGCCGGCTGCGCAGCGCTCCCACGAGCTCGTCGCGGCGGGAGCGCGGCCAGGCGTCGGAGCCGGCGATCTGGCCCTCGAGGTAGGCGAGCAGGTTCTCGCGCACAGATCGATCACGCGCGGCGGCCTCGGGGTTGTGGACCACGACGAAGCGCGCTGCGCGGGCGCCGTCGCCGAGGCGCACCTCCTTGACGGCCAGGTTGCCGGCCACCTGCCGGTAGCGGCCGGCGCGAGAGAGGGCGGCCTTGACCTCAGCCGAGCCCGAGCGCAGCCGCTCGGCGAGCACGTAGTGGCCACCGCCGCGCTGCAGGTAGGCGCGGTTGGCCAGCGAGTCAAAGCCCGAGTCGGCGACCCAGAGCACGCGGTTGAGCTTCCAGCCGGCGAGATCGTCGCGGATGGTGCGCACGATGAGCTGATCGGAGGCGTTGCCGGGGAAGGTCCAGCAGCGCACCGGGATGCCCTCGGCGGTGACCGCCATGCCGATCACCACCTGCGGTGCGTCGGGACGCTTGTCCTTGGAGTGACGGGAGAAGCGTCGGGCGGCCGCTTCTGCGGGCCCCCCGCCGTCCTTCGCCGCCGCCCTCGCCTCGGCCTCGTCGAGCGCCCCGCCGAGCTCGACCTCCGCATCAGCCAGGTCGACCTCGAAGTAGGTCGAGCTGGTATCGAGAAAGATCACGTCGCAGGCCAGATTGAGGAGGTTGGCGGTGGTGGCGAAGATCGACTCGGCGATCTGCGGCAGGGCAGAAAGAAGGAAGTCCATCGCCGCGTAGGCGGCATCGGCATCGAAGGCCGGGCAGCCCTCGATGGCCACGCGCTCGGCGACCCAGCGGGTGGCCGCCAGCTTGGAGGCCGGCTCCAGGGCGCGCTGCGCGATCAGGGCGAAGCAGATGCGCTCAACGAGCTCAGCGTCGAGGCGCCGGCCCTCCGCCGCAGAGCGCAGCGCCTTGCCGATGCCGAGGCGCGCGAACAGCGCATCGAGCACGAAGGCGCCGCCACAGCGGCGGGCATCGACGATCTCGACCTCGGCGCCCGAGCCGGCGGCGACGGCCTCGGCGGGATCGAGGAAGCGCGAGATCGAGGCCACCAGCCGGCGCAGCGCCTCGCGGTCCACCTGGTCGGCACGGCCGAAGTTGTGGATGATGCGTGCCACCGGGCTGCCGGTCTTGGGGTGGCGCTCGTTGTGGGCCAGCTGCAGGTAGCTGACCACCGAACCGTCCTTGTTGCGCCGCCGTGTCTCTCTCAGGTACACGCCTACAAGATATCGAGAAGACCCTGCTCAAGTCAAGTAATCGTGTGCCTACAGCTTACGGCGTTTTGGAGCCCATCGAAACGCTCTGAGCAGGCAAAACGTCTGTGGAGAAGGCTGAGAATGCCTACGAACTCCGGAAGTCCGGCCTGAGCATGGCATGCAGGTCGTCCAGGCAGCGCAGCCGGTAACGTACCTCCGTCTTGCCGGCCACCACGACCAGTGCCGGCGGATCCAGCGTGTCGTCGCGGAAAGCTATGTACTCCGAGCTGCCCGGCGGTGTCCTGAGCACCCATGGATCCTCGCGCGTCCCGGCGCCCTTTGCTTCTTGCGCTGCCATGACCACTCCGATCTGAATGCAGGTCGTCTGTGCGGCCGGGAGCGGCGCGAAGCGTGTGCGCCGCGCCGCGCCCGGCCCTTGGCCCTAGCATCTGCCCGCCGTTGGATGGGTGGAAACCGGGCGGGCGGGCGCAGAGTGCCGGCGCTCCTCCGGTGGTCCGCTTGCTGACGCACTCGGCGCCCCGGGCCGTCTGCATCAGTCTTCCGCCGGGCGAGACTGTCTTGCGCTCAACCAGGACGGCGACGGAACTGCAGAGCTGCCGCGATCCTCGGGGAGAGGGCTCGGGGAGGCGGCCTCGAACTGACTATCTGGTGGTCGTCCCCGGGCGCCCCGGTTTGACAACGCCCTGCAAGATGGGTCATCCTCTCCTGCGGCCATTCTGGGAAGCCCGACCGAGGCGGCGTGGGGGCCTGATCGACCGAAGGCAGACCAGGAGGTAACGAATGGTCGTGTGCAAGCGTGTGGCGCTGGCTCTCACAGCGGTGAGCCTGCTCGTTCTGATCGTGGCTGTGCCGGCACTGAATGCCGGCGCCGTTCCCCTCTCCCAGAAAAAGGCAGCCGCTCAGGCGCGCGTCAACAAGGTGAAGGCGCAGCTCGACGCCCTGAACGTGTCTCTGGAGCGCGCCGGGCAAGAGTACGACCTCGCCATGATCAAGCTGGACGCCGTCCAGCGTCGCTTGCAGAAGACCACTCACGACCTGAAGGTCGCCCGCTACCGGCTCTCCGTGGCCCGCACCAACCTGAGCAATCGTGCCGTGGCCATGTACAAGCAGCAGCCGACCGACTTCCTGGACGTCATCTTCTCGTCCAGCAGCTTCTCCAGTCTGGCCGACGAGGTGCGGACCATCCAGGAGCTGAGCGCCAACGACTCGCGCATCGTCGACGAGGTGCACGCCGCCGCCGACGCAGTGAAGCTGAAGCGCGACCAAGCCGTCGCCGACCGGGCGCAGGCGCGCACGCTGGTCGCGCAGGTCAAGGCCAAGA
>PMKX01000228.1 GCA_003158705.1 Actinomycetota bacterium | reverse complement strand
CGCGAGGTGGGCGCCGTGCTGGGCCTCAAGGTGGAGTTTCGCCAGCTCGACTGGGCGCGAGTGCCGGCCGCCCTGGCCGCCGACCGCTACGATGTCGCCATCAGCTCGATGGCCACCGTCCCCAAGCCGCCGGGCAGGCTCGCCTTTGCGGCGCCGTATGCGTACTCGACCGCCCAGGTCGCCGTGCGACAGGGAAGCGCCGCGATCACCACCCTCGGCGAGATCAGAGGCAAGAGCATCGGCGTGAGCGCCTCGACGACCTTCCAGCAGTTCCTCGCTGCCGCCGGCGGCGTCGGCGTCGCGCTGTACCCGAGCGATGCCGACGCGCTGCCCGACGTGGCCAATGGGAGCCTCGCCGGCGCCATGACGGCCGACACCACCGCCACCGTCGAACAGGCAGCCGGCGCGCAGATAGCGGCCACCGGGGCCGGGTTCTTCTATCAGCCGCAGGCCTTTGCCGCGCGCCGGGGCGAGGCCGACTTCGTCGCGGTGCTCGACGGCGCCCTGAAGACCATGCGCCGCAACGGCACTCTCAGCGCCCTGTCGCGCAAGTGGTACCACGGGCTCGACGTGAGCGCTCGGCCGGCCGCATCCGTACCCTTGTTCAGCCGGGCGCTGGCGATGCTGAAGGCCGGGACGTACCCGCTGCAGTAAAGGCCGGCCCGGACATCGGCCTGGGCAGCGCCGCCGCGAGGCGGCGGACGAGTGATAGAGTCGGCCGGCAGAGGGCGCCGCGCGCCCTCGTCGTTGGTCTCGCTTCTCGAGGTTGTCGCCCGTGACTTTGAGCATCGATCCCATCACCCCGTCGCGCCGCTGGGATGTTCTGACCGTAACCGAGCTCGACCGCCTCCGCGAGGCCGTCTTTGCCGTGCTTGCCGAGACGGGCGTGCGCTTTCCGCTGGCCCGGGCACTCGACGTCCTCGAGTCGTGCGGGGCCGCCATCGACCGCTCGCGCGAGATCGCCCGATTGCCGCGAACGCTGGTCGAAACGGCCCTGGCGGCTGCCCCACGCACGTTTACGCTTTGTGGCCGCGACCCGACCCGTGACCTGCCGCTCGACGGCCGTCACTGCTACCTGTCCAACGACGCCAGTGGCGTGTCTGTGATCGACCCCGGCAGCGGCGAGCGGCGGCCCTCGACGCTGGCCGACGTGGCTGCCTCGGCGCGCTTCGTCGACGCGCTGCCGCAAGTCGCCTTCTACTGGGGGCCGATCGTGGCCGCCGGCGATGTCCCGGCCGGCGTGCGCTTCGTGCACGAGGCCGCGGCGGTGCTGGCCAACACCACCAAGCACTTTCAGGCGGTGACCTGCGTCGGCGAGCGCCCGGCCCGGCTGCTCGTCGAGATGGCCGCCGCGGTCAGCGGCGGCGCCGACGAGCTGCGCCGCCGGCCACTCGTGAGCCTGATCGCCTGTCCCGTCGACCCGCTCGGCAACGACGGCGTGAGCCTCGAGGCGGCGCTGGTCTGTGCCGCGGCCGGCGTGCCCTGCGGCTTTCTTTCACTGACACTCGGCTGCGGCACGGCGCCGGCCTCGCTGGCCGGCAACCTCGTGGTCAACGCCGCCGCGGTGCTGGCCGACCTCGTCCTGCTGGAGCTGGCGAGCCCCGGTGCGCCGGTGTTCTTCGGCAGCGCGCCCAGCGTCATGGACCTGCGCACCGGTGGTTACACCGGCGGCGGCCCCGAAGACGACCTTCTGGCCGCCGCCGCCACCCAGCTCGGCCGTTCGTTCGGACTGCCCGTCAACATGGGCACCATGGCCACCGGCGCCAGGGAGCCCGGCTGGCAGGCGGCCGTCGACGATGCCCTGTCGACCGCCGCCTCGGTGCTCGCCGGCGCCGACATGATGAGCGGCGCCGGACTGCTCGACGGCTCGCGGACGCTGTCGTATCCGCACCTGATCATGGAGACCGAGGTCTATCGCATCGTCCAGCGGCTGGCCGAGGGCATTGTGGTCGACGACGAGACACTGGCGCTCGACGCCATCCGCCGTGTCGGCCCCCAGGGCACCTATCTCGCCGACAGGCACACGCGCCGCCACGCGGGCGAGTTCTGGCGGCCGGCCGTCTGGGACCGCACGCCCTACGATGCCTGGCTGGCCGCGGGCAAGAAGGGCGCTCTCGCCAACGCCACGGCGATCGCCGACGACATCCTTGCCACCCACCGGCCCGCCCCGCTGCCCGACGACGTCGCCGCTCAGCTCCAGGCGATCGTCGCGGCGGGTGAGTCCGGGTTGCCGGCGACGGACCGTTTGATAGACTGAAATGCGTGCTAGTCGCCTCCATCAGCGCTATTCGCCGAGCGGCCGGGCTCTAACCCGACCCGCCGCCGCGTACGTCGCGGCGGCCGACGCTCGCACCCCGACCCTTCGTCACCCCTGAACCCGCGAGGTTGCTGCCCATGATTCCACGGATCAACCCCATCGCTCCCCGGCTCCGCTGGGACGTCCTGTCGAGCAGCGACATCGAGCGCATCCACGAGGCCACGCTCCAGATCCTCGAGGGTGTCGGCATCCGTTTTCCGTCGGCGCGGGCGCTCGACATTCTCGAGAGCAACGGCTGCACCGTCGATCGCCAGAGCGAAACCGCCCGGCTGCCCCGCACGATCGTCATGGACGCGGTGGCGCGTGTGCCCGAGCAGTACCTGCTGGCCGGCCGCGATCCGGCTTGCGACATGATCATCGACCGCGCTCACTGCTACCTGTCCAACGACGGCAGCGGGGTGTTCGTGTACGACCATCACACCGGCGAAAAGCGGCCCTCGACCAAGGCCGACGCGGCCACCTCGGCGCGCTTCGTCGACGCCCTGCCCAACGTGAGCTACTACTGGGGCCCGGTCGTTACTTCGCAGGACGTCCCGCCGGCCAGCAAGGCGCTGCACGACTCCGAGGCGGTGCTCACCAACACGAGCAAGCATTACCAGGCGGTCACCACCGTGGGCGAGCGGCCGGCGCGGCTGCTCGTCGAGATGGCGGCGGCCATCGTCGGCGGCACGGCCGAGCTGCGCCGGCGCCCGATCATCAGCTTCATGCAGTGCGCGGTCGACCCCCTCGGCCACGACGGCCCCAACCTCGAAGCCAACCTGGTGGCCGCCGAGCACGGCCTGGCGAGCGGCTTCATGCCCATGCCGCTGATGGCCGGCACCGGTCCGGCCACGATGGCCGGCAACCTGGTCGTGCAGAATGCCGAGGCCCTTTCGGGCGTGGTCCTGCTCGAGCTCGCCTTCCCGGGCTGCCCGGCGTTCTTCGCCGGCGCACCCAGCGCCATGGACTTGAAGACGGGCGGCTACACGGCCGGCCCCGAGGACTACCTGCTGGCCGCCGGCGCCACCCAGCTCGCCCACTTCTACGGCGTGCCGATGGCCATGGGGACCATGGCGACCAGCGCCAAAGAACCCGACTGGCAGGCGGCGGTCGACGACTCGCTTTCCACCTTCGCCAGCGTCATGACCTGCGCCGACATGATGAACGGCTGCGGCCTGCTCAACGGCTCCAAGATCCTGAGCTATCCGCACATGGTCATGGAGACCGAGATCTACTCCATCGTGCAGCGGATGGCTGCCGGCATCGTCGTCGACGACGAGACGCTGGCCCTGGACGTGATCGCCCGGGTCGGCGCCAACGGCACCTACTTGGCCGAGAAGCACACGCGCCGGCACATGAAGGAGATCTGGCAGCCGACCCTGTTCGACCGCACGCCCTACGACGTGTGGCTGCGCGGCGGCAAGAAGGGCGCCCTGGCACGGGCCACCGAGATCGCCGACGAGATACTCACGAACTACCGTCCCGAGCCGCTGGCCGACGACGTGCTGGCCGAGCTGCGCACCATCGTGGCGCGCGCCGACGCCGAGGCGGCGGGCCGGTGACCGCGCGCGACACAGTCGCGCCGCCGGCAAGGCTGAGGCTGCGCGTGTTGAGCGCCGCCGACGTCGACCGTCTGCATGCCGCCACGCTCGATCACCTGGCACAGACGGGCGCGCTCGTCGAGAGCGCGGCGGCGCTGGACGTGCTCGCGCACGCGGGCGCCGGCGTCGACCGCACGCAGCGGATGGCCAAGCTGCCGGCCGCACTCGTGGAGCGCGCCTTGGCGCAGGCGCCGCGCTCGTTTGTGCTCGCCGGGCGGCGGCCCGAGAACGACATGGCGGTCGACGGCCGGCGCTGCCTGTTGGGCGCCGGCGGCCTGGCCGCCAACGTGCTGGACGAGACCGGCGGCGATGCGCGGCCGGGCACGGCTGCCGACTTCGCGCGCCCGGCCACAGCCGCCGACCTCACGGTCGCCTGCACGGTAGCGGACTACCTGCCTGAGGTCGCCTTCGTCTTGGCGCCGCCGGTGCGCGCGCTCGACGTGCCCGACGGCGCGCGCACTTTGCGCGAGCTCGAGCTCTGCCTGGGCGCCACAGGCAAGCATGTGCAGCTGGGTACGCCGCTCTCGCCGGCAGAGGCGGCGGCTGCGGTCGCCATGGCCACGGTCGTGGCCGGCTCTGCCGCGGAGATGCGCCGCCGGCCGCCTTTGTCGCTGCGCGGCATGGGTCCGTGCGCCCTGGATGCGGCGCTCGTGTTTGCCGCTCACGGTCTGCCGAGCGGCGCTCTGGCCGCGACCCCAGGCCCGGCGCCCGAAGACCTGACGGCGGCGCTCGTGCACCTGAACGCGGCCGTGCTGGCGGCCGCCACCGTGGTGCAGCTCGCTCACCCCGGGGCGCCTTTCTTCTACGCGGCGCAGCCGGAGCTGCTCGGCTGGCGGGCGCTGCTGCGCGGCCCGGCCGCCAGCCTCTTCGCCTTGGCGTGCAGCCAGCTGGCCGAACGCTGCGGGCTGCCGCTGAGCAGCAGCGTCATGACCACCGCCGCTCCGCAGTCCGGCTGGCAGGCCTCGGCCGAGAACGCCTTCGCCGCCTCCAGCGGCACCTGGGCGCCGTCGGATATGCTTGTGGGGGCGGGGCTGCTCGGCGGCGGCGCCCTCTATTCACACCAGCAGATGGTCCTGGACAGCGAGACCTTCTCCTGGACGGCCAAGATCGCCCAGGGCATCGCTGTGGACGACGAGACCATCGCCCTGGAAACGATCCGCGAGGTGGGCATGGGCGGCAACTACCTGAGTGCACGCCACACACGCGCCCACATCAAGGACGTCTGGCGCCCGCGCCTGTTGGACCGCAGCCCCTGGGACGCCTGGGTGCGCGGCGGCAAGCCGGGCGCCTGCCAACGAGCGTCCGAGCTGACGCACGAGATCCTCACCACACACCAAGTACCGCCGCTCGCACCTGGCCAGACGGCCGAGCTTGCCCGCATCGTGGCCGAGGTCGGCCACGGGAAGGAGACGACATGACGCAACGGCATCACCGCGACATAGCGCGGTTCAAGGACGTGACCGACGAGCAATGGAACGATTGGCGCTGGCAGCTGCGCAACCGTCTCTCCACGCTCGAGGACTTCGAGTCCGTGCTCAACCTCACCGACCCACAGCGGGACGATCTGCAGGCCTGCATGGGCAAGTTCCGCGTGTCGGTGACGCCTTACTACGCCTCCCTCATGGACCCCGACGACCCGAGCTGCCCCGTGCGCATGCAGGCGGTGCCCACGCCGGCCGAGCTGGTCGTGCGCCATGAGGACCTGAAGGACGCCGTAGCCGAGGACTTCGACTCGCCCACGCCGCGCATCACGCACCGTTACCCCGACCGCGTGCTCTTCGTGGTCACGGAGATGTGCTCGATGTACTGTCGCCACTGCACGCGCCGGCGCCTGGTGGGCGGCACTGAGGACATCGTCGCTCAATCCGAGATCGACCGCGCCATCACATACATCGAGCGCGCCCCCGAGGTGCGCGACGTGCTCATCTCCGGCGGCGACCCGCTGGTGCTCACCGACGAGCAGCTGGAGGAGATCCTGGCGCGGGTCACGGCCATCAAGCACGTCGAGATCGTGCGCCTCGGGACGCGCATGCCGGTGGTGTGCCCCCAGCGCATCACGCCCGAGCTCGTGGCCATGCTCAGGAAGTACCACCCGCTCTACGTGAACACGCATTTCAACCACCCCAAGGAGTTCACGCCCGAGTCCAGGCAAGCGTGTGAGATGCTGGCGGACGCCGGCATCCCGCTGGGCAACCAGACGGTGCTCCTGCGCGGCGTCAACGACTGCGCCAACGTGATGAAGAAGGTCTGTCACAAGCTGCTGCAGTACCGCGTGAAGCCCTATTACTACTACCAGTGCGACCTCGCCGAAGGCACGGCGCACTTCCGCACGTCGGTCGCCAAGGGCATCGAGATCTACGAGAGCCTGCGCGGCCACACGACCGGTATGGCCGTGCCCACCTACATCATCGACGCCATCGGCGGCGGCGGTAAGACGCCGGTGTTCCCCAACTACGTGATCTCGCAGGCGCCAGGCCAGATCATCCTGCGCAACTACGAAGGTGTGATCAGCAAGTACACGGAGCCGGACGACTACGTGGAGGGCGAGTGCCACTGCGACGAGTGTGAGGCGGATCGCCGCCGGCTCGGGGTGGCGCAGCTCTTCGACAGCGACGAGCCGACGCTCCAGGACGTGTGGGCGGCGCGCATGCAGAAGGTCGTCGACCGCAAGAGCCGCATGGACGACGCGCGCGGCCCGGCGCAGGCCTGAGGCCGCTCAGCGGGCGCGCAGCGCAGATGACCAAGGTCTTCGTCGAGCCCATAGGCGTCACCGTCGAGGCGTCCAGAGACGAGTCGCTGCTCGACGCCCTCACCGCCGCCCACGTGGAGGTACCCACCACCTGCGGCGGCCGCGGCACCTGCGGCAAGTGCCTGGTGCGCCTCGGCGCCGGCGAGCTCAGCCCGCCCAGCGAGGTCGAGCGCCAGAAGATACCCGCCGAGCGGCTGGCCCAGGGCTGGCGTCTCGCCTGCCAGGCCCAGCCGCTCTCGGCACGAGTGAGTATCGAGGTACGCGGGCACGGGGGGCGCCGGCAACTGCTCACCGCCTCGCAGCTGCATCACGGCACGGCAGCGCCGGCGGTGAGCAAGCAGGTGGTGACGTTCCGCAAGCCGGCACTCGACGACACACGCTCCGACGTGGAACGCATCCAGGCGGCCCTGCCCGGCGCCGAGGTGCCGTACCACATTCTGCAAACGCTGCCCGACGTGCTGCGCCGGCACGGCTGGCGGGCCTCGGTGGTCCGCTACGGCAGGCGCATCATCGACGTGGACGACCCCGACGCTGACGACGGCCTGTACGGCGCCGCCGTCGACATCGGCACCTCCAAGATCGTCTCGTACCTGTTCGACCTGCGCCGTGGCGAGCTGCTCGACCAGGAGGCGCTGGAGAACCCGCAGATGCGCTACGGCGAGGACGTGATCTCGCGCATCGCGCAGGCGGACGACGGACTGCGGCAAGAGATCGCCGCCGCGGCCCGCGACGGCGTCAACGAGACGCTGACGCGGCTCTGTGCGCGGCAGCACATCGAGGCGCGCCACATCTACGACCTGACCATCGTGGGCAACACGGCCATGCATCACTTGGTGCTGGGCGTGCCGGCCCAGGGTCTTGGCCAGGCGCCCTACGCTCCGGTGGTCGCCGGGCCGCTGCTGCTGCGCGCCGCCGACCTGGGTCTGGCGGTGAACCCCGAGGCGGGCGTCTACTTGCCGCCGCCGATCGCGGGCTTCGTGGGCTCCGCCGCCCTGGCCGTGGCGGCGGCCACGCATCTGGCTCTCAAGCGCAAGCCGGCGATGGCCATCGACATCGGCACCAACACCGAGATCTCGCTGGCCGTGGGTGGCAAGGTGACGGTCACGAGCTGCGCCTCGGGCCCAGCCTTCGAGGGCTATCAGATACAACACGGCATGAAGGCGGTCGAGGGCGCCATCGAGAAGGTGGCCATCGGCGCCGACGGTCACCCGACGACGATCGAGACCATCGCCGGCGTGCCGCCCGTGGGCATGTGCGGCTCGGGTGTGGTGGACGTGCTCGCCGGCCTGGTGCGCGCCGGCGTGGTCGACCGCAGCGGCCGCATGCAGGAGCACCCGCTGGTACGCGAGNNATCGTCTTCACCCAGCACGACGTGCGCGCTCTGCAGCTCGCCAAGGCGGCCATCGCCACCGGCTGGGCGTTGCTGCTGCGCCGGCTCGCGATAGGCGTCGCCGACCTCGAGCACGTGTACGTCGCCGGCGCCTTCGGCAACTACCTCGACCTGGACGCGGCGCAGCAACTCGGTCTGTTCCCGCCGGTGGCCCGCGGCCGCGTCGCCTTCGTAGGCAACGCCGCCGGCGTCGGCGCCCAGATGGCGCTCATTGACGTGCGCGCGCGCCGCAGCATGGAGCGTCTGCGGGCGCGCATGGGGTTCTTGGAGCTGGCCACCGACAGCGAGTTCCTGGCTGCCTTCAGCGACCGGCTGGGCTTCTAGCCCCGCCACCTGGTGACCGGTGGCTAGCGGAACCACGGTGTCGGGCGCCGGTACGGACCGCGCCAGGGGCTTCACGGAGATTGCCGCCGCGGCACTCGTCAACGGCTCCATCGGCGTGATGGTGAGCTACGCCACCATGCCGGCGGCGATGCTACTGGTGCTGCGCATGAGCATCGCCGGCCTGGCGGTGGGCGTCGTCTTCTTTTTGGGCCGCGGCTGGCGGGACCTGACCACGCCGGGCGCCAAGTGGAAGCTCGCGGCCATCGGCGTGGTGGTGGCCGCCAACCTGCTCCTGTACTTCCTGGCCATCCGCTACACCGGTGTGGCCGTGGCCATCTTCCTCTCGTACATGGCGCCGGTGTATCTGGCCTTCGTCGCCCCGCGTCTCTTTGGCGGGCGTACCGAGGGCATCGTCTACGCGGCCCTCGGGATCGCCTTGGCAGGCATGGTCGTCATCCTCGTTCCGGGTCTGATTCAGCACGGCGCCCGCACCTCGCCTTTTGGTCTGCTGTGCGGCTGGGGCGCCGGCGTAGCCTACGCCGGCTACCTTCTGCTCAGCAAGTCGCTGCGCCAGCACCAGGTGCGCAGCACCACGATCGTGTTCTGCGAGTGCGTGGTCACGGCCCTCCTGGTGCTGCCGCTCGGCTTGGCGCAGACGGTGGGCAGGTACTCGTTCACGGGCCGCGACCTGCTCATGGCGGCCCTGCTTGGCCTGCTGACGACGGCCTTCTCCTTCAGCCTGTTCGCGCACGGCCTGCGCTACATCCGCGTGCAGCACGCCTCGATCATGGGCTACCTGGAGCCCGTGAGCGCCCCGTTCTACGCCTTCCTCTTCCTGGGCCAGAGGCCGCACCTGTGGACGCTCGTCGGCGGGGCGCTCATCATCGCCGCCGGCGTGCTGGTGGTAGCCAAGGGCCAGGTCGAGGAGGAGATCTACGGGTGACGGCGCCGACGGGTACGCATGCCACCAGGCAGCTGCAGGGCTACGCCATGGTCTCCGTCTCATATCTGGTCATGGGCTCCATAGGGGCGCTGGTCGCCTGGACCACGGCGCCCGAGAGCGCCTTGCTCGTACTGCGCTTCGTCACCGCTGGGCTGGTGCTGGGCGCCGTGTTCGCGCGCCAGCGGCCTCTGGCCGGCGTCCGCCGGCCAGGTGTACCGGCGCGCCTCCTCGCCATGGGACTCGTCGACTCGGCCACGCTGCTCCTGTTCTTCATCGCTCTGCGCACCACCAGCGTGGCTATCGGCATGTTCCTCGAGTTCCTGGCGCCGGTCTGGATCGCCGTCTTGGCGCCGCGCGTCTTCAAGACGCAGACGGAACCGGTCGTCTACGGTGGGCTGGCCATCGCGCTCGCGGGTCTGGTGCTGATCCTCATGCCCATGCTGCGCGGCCAGGGCGTGCACATCTCGACCCTCGGGGTCGTGGCCGGTCTGGTGTCGGGCTTTGGCTACGCCGTCTTCCAGATGATCGTCAAGAGCCTGACCAACCGCGGCGTCGGCAGCGTGACGATCGTCATCAGCGAGATGGCGATCAACAGCGTGGTGCTCCTNNNCTGTGGACCGAGGGCGTCAGCCGTGTGCGCGTGCAGCACGCAGGGGTACTGGGCTATCTCGAGCCGGTGAGCGCGCCCGTGTACGCACTGCTCCTGCTCGGCCAGGGCATCGCGGCCTGGACGATCGCCGGTGGGGCTCTGATCTGCGTTGCCGGCGCGCTCGTGGTCATGTTCGGCGAGCGCGAGGAGCTGATGCCCGCGTGAGCCGGCCACGGGCTGAGACGCCGGCGCAGAAGGCATAGAATCAAGTCATCCTCCACGACGAAGGAGTCAGCATGAGTCCCAAGAAGGTCGCCAGCGCCCCGCATCTGAATCTGGCCGGATCGATGGAGATGTTCGCCGATGCGCAACGTCTCACGCCGGGCGGCGTGGGTGGCATCCGCCGGCCGTACAACTTCGTCGTCGGCGAGTACCCGATCTTCATCACCCACGGCAAGGCCGGCCATATCTTCGACGTGGACGGCAACGAGTACATCGACATGCTTTGCGCCTACGGGCCCATAATCCTCGGCTACGTCGAGCCTGAGATCAACGAAGCCGTCAAGGCGCGCATGGACCTGGGCTTCTGCTTCAGCCTGGTGCAGCCCATCCAGAACGAGCTCGAGGCGCGCCTCGCCGANNATCGCCCGCTGCGGCTACCACGGCTGGGGCGACTGGTGCGTCGAGACCCACGGCGGCATCCCCAAGGCCGTCTCGGAGCTCACCAAGGAGTTCGAGTACGGCGACTTGGCCGACCTCGAGCGGGTCTTGGCCGAGAGCGCCGGCAACGTCGCCTGCGTCATCATCACGCCGGTCGGCCACCCTATGGCCAAGCCCGTCATCGCGCCGCCGCCGGGCTACCTGGAGGCCGTCAAGGAGCTCACCCACAAGCACGGCGCCGTGCTCATCTTCGACGAGATCCGCACGGGCTTCCGCGTGGCCATGGGCGGCGCCCAGCAGCGCTACGGCGTCACGCCCGACGTGACCACGGTCGGCAAGGCCATGGCCAACGGCTATCCGATCGCCGCCGTGGTCGGCCAGCGGGAGATCCTCTCGGTCTACGAAAAGACCGCCTTCCTGAGCTCGACCTTCTTCCCCAACAGCCTCGAGATGGTCGCTGCGATGGCATGCATGGACATCCTCGAGCGCGAGAAGGTGCAGGACGTCATCTGGGAGCGCGGCACGCGCTTCCTAGACCGGCTCGGCAAGATCATCGACGCCTCCGGCGTGCCGGTCACCAAGTCCGGCATCCCGCCGATGCCGTTCCTCACCTTCGACCATGCGGACGAGCACTACAAGGAGCGGCGCACGGAGTTCTACACGCAGTGCATCCGCCGCGGACTGTTCGTGCAGCCGTACCATCACTGGTACATCGCCTTCCGGCACACCGAGGAAGATCTGCAGCGAGCGCTCGACGTGGTCGAAGAGGCGCTCGCCTACGTAGCCGAGCAGTATCCCTGGCAGAGGTAGGGGTGCCGCCCCGCCCGCACACTTGAGAAGCGAGGGTTCGTAGATGGACAGACTGATCATCACGGTGGCTGGCGTGGGTGCCGAGACCACCAAGGCCGCGCAGCCCGGCCTGCCGACGTCGCCCGAGGAGATAGGCGTGGACGCGGCCCGCTGTCGCGAAGCCGGCGCCAGCATGTTCCACCTGCACGTCCGCGACGCAGACGGCAACCCGACACAGTCCAAAGACGTGTTCGCGGCGGCCATAGCGGAGATCCGCAAGCGCACCGACATCATCATCCAGACCTCGACCGGCGGCGCCATGGGCATGACCGCCGACGAGCGTTTGCAGCCGCTGGAGCTGAACCCGGAGATGGCTTCGCTCACCACCGGCACCGGCAACTTCGGCGACGACGTGTTCTTCAACGACACGGCGCTGATCGAGACCTTCTACCAGCGCATGCAGGCCAAAGGCGTGCGACCCGAGTTCGAGATCTTCGAGCAGGGCCAGATCGACAACGCGCTGCGCCTGATGAAGAAGTTCGGGCCGGCCGGCCCGCTGATGCACTGGGACTTCGTGCTCGGCGTGCCCGGCAGCATGAGCGGCGAGCCGCGCNNCTCGGCTTCGAGGACAACATCTTCTACCAGAAGGGCGTGCTCGCCGAGAGCAACGCCCAGCTCGTGCAGCGCGTGGTGCGCCTGGGGCGCGAGTTCGACCGCGAGCCCGCCACGCCCGACGAAGCGCGGCGGATCCTG
>PMKX01000116.1 GCA_003158705.1 Actinomycetota bacterium | reverse complement strand
GTCATCTGCGACATCGGACAGCCGCCGCAGGCGCCCAGAAGGCGTACCTGTACCACACCGTCGACCACGTCGATCAGCTCGATATCGCCACCGTCGGCCTGCAAGGCTGGACGGATGTCTTTCAGAGCTAGCTCAACCTGCTCTTTGATCTCTGCCACTGTGCTCTTCACCTCCCCGACGACGTCGGGCGATCGTCTCACCGCCGTGCCTGCGCCCCTTCGCGACCTTGGCCGCCGGACTGGCGCCCAAGTAAGGCCGCAAGAGAACGCTCGGATTCTGTCACCTATATGCCCCGCAAGCGCCCGTTTGCCACGTGCAGCCTCGGACGCGCCGCGTGCCGGACCATCCTAGACCTCGTCGTAGGCCCACGCCAGATTCTCACTGTGGACCCGGCGGTACACGTCGCTGACGATCAGGTCGGCGCCCACGAAGCGCTCGACCGGCAGTGCCAGCTCGTCACGAGCGGCNNCGGCCCGTGTGAGGGCAGCACGGTGTGTGCGCCAAGACCCTTGAGCATGCGCAACGTCTGCATGTAGTCGGCGTAGCCGCCGCGCTGAGCCAGGGTCGGCAGCGGCCACTCGGCGGCGTCGCCGGCCAGCAGCAGGCGCTCCGGCGCGAGGTAGAGCACCAGCGAGTCCTCGCTGTGCCCGGGCGCGTGGATGAGCTGCACCGTTTCTGCCTCGTCGACGAACTCTAGACGGTCGCCGAACGTGATGGTGGGTAGCACGATGCCCTCGCGAGGCTCGGCCGGCAGCTCCGCCGAGGCGGCACGGCTCTGAGCGAGCATCAGGCGCGGACAAGCGTTGTGGGCCACGATCTCGCAGTCGCGGAAGGCCGCGTTGCCCCAGACGTGGTCCCAGTGATGATGGGAGTTGACCACGACCGTGCGCCGCTCGCCGGCCACCTCTGCCAACAGGTCGCGCACCGGCGCCATCGCCTCTGGGCTCATGAGCGTGTCGAAGACCACAGCGCGCGTGGCCGTCAGCACCGCGACCGCCACGGTGTCGAAGCCCACGGCCTGCGCATGGTGCACGTACACGCGCTCACCTAGGCGGTCCGTCGCCCCTCCCTCTCACGACACCTCGTAGATCTTCTCCGGCGCGCGCGTGAGCGCCTCGAGGCCGTGTTCGCGCACGCACCAGGTATTCTCGATGCCGATCGCGCCCAGCCCGGGCAAGACGAACTTGGGCTCCAGCGCGAACACCATGCCCGGCTCCAGAGCCAGGTCGTTGGCGGCCAGCACCGGCAGCTCGTCCAGCTCCAGACCCACGCCGTGGCCGATGAAGCGCACCTGGCCGGCGCCGTAGCCCATGAAGTTGGCGGCCAGGCCCGCTGCGGCGGCCTCGGCGACCGCAGCCTCGTAGAGGTTCCGGCAGGTCACGCCCGGCCGGGCGAGGCTCACGACCTGCGCCTGCACGCGCAGAGCCGCGGCGAAGGCGCTCTCGAGCTCGGCCGGCAACGAGCCGACGACGAAGATGCGTGTGAAGTCGGCCGTGTAGCCGTCCACCACGGGCACGAAGTCGAAGACGATGGGCTCGCCACGGCCGATGGGCTTGAAGCTCACACCCTGGGCCACCGCCGGGCTCAGCCCCGTGCCGCCCANNCCGTAGAACATCTCCTGGTTGAAGCCGCGCATGCGGATGACGCCTTGGTGGCCCAAGGCGCGCGCCTCGGCCTCCACGCGCCCGGCGAACTCCGCCTCGGTGAGGCCGGCGCGCAAGATGCCGGGGATACGCGCACAGACCTCGTCAGCCACCGCCGCGGCGCGCTCGATGAGCTCTATCTCGTACGCCGACTTGACGGCTCGCTGGCGCAGTATGGCGCCGGAGACGTCGGCGAGCTCGACGCCGGGCAAGAGCCTCTCCAGGCGACGGCACGTGTTGACGGGCAGCACGTCGAGCTCGAGGCCCAGGCGAGCCGGCAGCCCGCCGTAGCGCTCCTCGATGAGCCCAGGCAGCGCTTTCGGCGCCGCCAGGCCGACGATGGCGGGCAGCGCCGACTCGGCCCGAGCACGCTCCTCGCTCTTGCGCACGAACAGCGTCGCCTCGCCCGCCGCCGGCACGTAGAGGTACGCCTGCTGCACCGTGCCGGCGTAGTAGTACAGGTCGGCGTTCTGGACCACGATGGCGGCGTCGAGGTCCGCGCGCTGGAGTGCAAGCTGCAGGCCGGCGAGCCGCGCCTGCAGCTCGCTCAGCGGCGTGAGCCGGGCTCGCGGCTCGACCAGAGGAAAGCTGGAGTCTGCGGGCTGCACGGCCGCTAGGCGACGAACGAGTGCGTGCGCCAGACCACGATGACGACGAGCACAGCCAGCACGGCCAACACGGCCAAGACATCGTTCCTCACGAACGGCGTGCGCAGCGGCCGGCGGCCGAAGCGCGTGAGGAGCTCCACGGTCGCCACTCCGCCGATGAGGCCGCCGATGTGCCCCTGCCACGAGATGCTCGCGTTCGTGAACGTGATGACCAGGTTGAGCGTCATCCAGAAGGCCAGCTGCCCCAGCACTTGGTTCGGGTAGGCGCTGCGGTTGCGGAAGACGTACACGAACAACGCCCCGAAGATGCCGAAGATGGCTGTTGACGCCCCGACGGTCACCGAGTACACGGGCGCCACGGCAAAAACAAGAACGTTGCCGGCCAGGCCAGAGACCAGGTACAGGGCGAGGAACTTGCCGCGCCCCGCAACCTCCTCGAACACCGAACCGATGAAGTACAGCGACAGCATGTTGATGCCGACGTGGAAGAGGCCCTGATGCAGAAACATGGCCGCCAGGAGCCGCCAATACTCGTGCTTGATGGCGATGTCGGGCGTGAACAGGCCACCGAGATCGAGCGCTGCTTTGGTCGAGATCGCGCTGATCTGGCCATGGCTGAGCAGCACCTCGACGACGAACATGAAGAAGTTCAGGGCGATGAGGGTGCGGGTGACGGTGGCGCCGGCGCCCATGAGCACACCGCCCTGCCAGCGCCGGCGCATGTCGCTGCGAGTGACCACGCGAGCGCGATTGCCGCGCCGCCGCTGCTGGGCCACGCAGTCCGGGCAGCGGAAGCCCACGGCCGCCGGGATCATGCATTCGTGACAGATGGGCCGGCCGCAGTTGGAGCACGAGACGCCGGTCTCGCGATCGGGATGACGGTAGCAGTGGCGCACGTCCATGTCGTCCGGCATGCGGAGCTTCAGATCCTCGATCGGCGGCCGTGTGCTGCTCATCACGCCCTGTGTTCCGCCGGCGGCACCAGCTCAAACAGCTTCCGCAACCAGTCCGGCAGCGCCATCGGCCGCCCGCTGGCGATGTCGACCACGGCGTGGCGCGTCATGCCGGTGGCCAGCACCTCGTCGCCGCGCCGCACCTCATAGGTGAAGCTGAACCGCGCGTTGGCCAGCTCGGCCGGGAAGACGAACACCTCGAGCAGGTCGTCGAGGCGCGCCGGCCGACGATAGGTGCAGCGCGCCTCGATCACCGGCAGCACCACGCCGCGCTCCTGCACGTCGTTAATGGGCAAGCCCAGGAAGCGCAACAGGTCCACGCGGGCGACCTCGAAGTAGGTGAGGTAGTTGGCGTAGTAGACCACG
>PMKX01000029.1 GCA_003158705.1 Actinomycetota bacterium | reverse complement strand
GGACCGCAGACCTTCGCGCCGCGACCCTGCACCGTCAAGCGCGGCTTCTGGCCGGCGCTGAGCTACCGCGCCGATGACCTGCTGAGCCCGAAAGCCGAGATCACGATCCGCATCTCAGACCACAGCGGCCGCACACGTCAGGTGATCGCTCTCGGCTGGCAGCGGACCGACCAGACCCATGTGACCGGCATCTTCGTCTGGCGCTGCCGGCTGCCGCGGGGCAGCTATCGCTACACGGTGCTGGCCCGAGACCTGGCCGGCAACAAGCAGACGCAGGCCGGCAGCAACAAGCTGATCGTCAAGCAGTGAGATGGGGGCGGCCGTCCGCGAGAAGCGGGCGGCCGCAGCTCACTCTTCGGACATCCGGAAGGCGATCTCGTTCTCGCGCAGGAAGCGCACGATCTCCTCGACGTGTGTGCCTACGCCGACGTTGATGAACTGGTGCTCCACGATCTGCCGCCCGCCCTCGATCACCTCGGGGCTGAAACCCAGGTCGAGGTGCAGTGTGCGGCTCTGCAGACCCCAGACGCGGCCCTGGACATCGACGATCGGTCCGCCGCTTTGCCCCTTGAGCCCTGGGCTGGAGGTCTCGATGAAGCGCACGCGACGGCCGCTGGCTGGGTCAGATACATAGCCGTCGCGCGTGTAGATGCCCTCGAGCGGAAAACGTGGCGCCGGCAGCGAGCCGGGCGCGACCACGAAGCGCTGCTCAGGCTCGTCGAACGTGGCCGGCACGGTGTGGAAGGGAAAGCCCAAGCGGCAGAGCGACGTGCCGCAGACAAGCTCGCCCTGCGGGTCTTTGAACGTCGGGTAGTCCTCGGCGGCGAACGTGGGCGGCGGCTCGAGACGGCCGGCGGCTAGGTCGGCCACCGGGTCGACCTTGAAGTCGTGTACGGCGACGTCGCCCGGTCCCCAAAGAAACGAGAGGTGCGTGAGCCAGTGGTCGTCGTGGGCCAGGTGGGCGACCCGGGTGCGCTTCTGCTTGGCGGTGAGGCGTTCGTCGGCGGCGATCGCCGCCGCCTGCGCGTCGTAGGCGGCGATCGCCTCACGATGCCGCTGGATGAGCGGTATCTCGCTCACCACGTGGGCGGCGGTGAGCAGCCAACCCTCTTCGTTGACGATGATGAACGTGGCCAGGCTGCTCTGCACCTCGCCGTCGAAGAAGCGTCGGAAGACGACCACGGGGAACGTGTACCGACTGGCGATCTGATAGGCGCGCGCAAACACTGTCGGGCAAGCTTACCATCGGCCTCGCCTGCGCGGCGCGCGACGTGGATGATCAGGACACCGTGTGCGCCTAGGGTGTGTGGCCGGCAACCCGTAAACCAAAGCCGGCAGCGCGAAGCTCACGGTGATCTGAGAGTGGGCTTGTAGCAGAACCCGGCGGGGAACCGAGCGTCTAGCCGACCAGCTTGTCGACTATGGCGGTGCGGCGCGCCGGGCGACCGGTGCGCAGTTCGGCTCGGTCGGCACCGGCCATCACCTTGAGCAGGGCGTTCACCGCCAGCCAACGCAGCGGCTCAGGCTCCCACCGCGGCGAGTGATGGCCCACCCACGCCAGGTGGGTGATGTCGCTGTCGTTGCCGACGATGAGGTCGCACAGCGTGCGGCCGGCGAGGTTGGTGGTCGAGACGCCATCGCCGACGTAGCCGCCGGCCCAGGCCATACCCTGGGTCTTGTCCAGGCCCACGGAGCTGAACCAGTCGCGCGGCACGCCGATGGGGCCGCCCCACGTGTGTGTGACACGCGCCGCTCCCAGAGCCGGGAAGAGCTCGCGCGTCACCTCGTGCAGGGCGGCGAACACGGCTGGCTCGCGGTCGAAGCTGTCGAGGACGCGCGAGCCGAAGTGATAGGGCGCCCCGCGGCCGCCGATGGCGATGCGGTCGTCGGCGGTACGCATGGCGTAGATGATCAGGTGGCGGCCGTCGCCGAACGTTTCGTGGCCTTGCCAGCCCACCTCCTGCCAGAACGCCGGCGGCAACGGTTCGGTGGCGATCATGAGCGAGTAGAGCGGCATGAGCGTCCGCTTGAACTGCGGCAGCGTGGCCGTGTAGCCCTCGGTGGCGCGCACCACTACGTCGGCGCGCAGCTCGCCGACGGGTGTCACCACGGCCTTGGGATTGATCGCCAGAGCGGGCGTCTGCTCGTAGATCTTCACGCCCAGGCCCTCGACGACCGTGGCTAGACCGCGAGTCAGTCGCGCCGGGTCCACGGCGGCGCAGTGCGGCGTGTACAACGCTCCGAGGCTGCCGGCGGCGTTCAGGCGCTGGCGCGTCTCTTCGGCTGAGAGCCACTGCACGTCGCCGTCGCCAAAACCCCACTCGCATTCGTGGTCGTAGTCCGCGCGCAGGCGCTGCAGTTGCACGGCGCTGCGCGCCAGCGTGAGTGCGCCGCTCTTGTACCAGCGCGCGTCGATCTTGTGCTCGTTGACCACACGGCCGACCTCGTCGACGGTGTCGTACATGGCCCGCTGCATGGCGATGGCCGCCTCGCGCCCGCTTTCCTTCTTGATGGCGTCGTGCGAGGCGGCGAAGAACGACGAGCACCAGCCGCCGTTGCGCCCCGAGGCCCCAAAGCCGGCGACATGCTTCTCGACCATGGCGATGCGCAGGTGGGGATCGGCTTTGGCCAGGTAGTACGCCGTCCAGAGCCCGGTCAAGCCGGCGCCGACGATGGCGACGTCGGCATCGGTCGGTCCTTGGAGACTCGGCCGGGGCTCGATGGGCTCATCGAGGCAGTCGTGCCAGAGGCTGAGGGAGCTGTAGTCGGTCATGATTCGCCGATTCTATCATCCGTGTCCCCGGCGACGCCAAGCGACATTATCCTTTTGTGCCCGTCGCCGGTCGTGAGCTCACGGCAACGAGTAGGTGCTGCCGTCTGTGAGCCCGGTGGCAAGCGTGAAGCTGGAGCCGTCCGCCGCCACCTGGTNNCCCGGTTTGACCGCTGCCGGATGCGGACAGGAACCTCCTGCAATCCGCGGGGGTCCGCCGGCCCCACCGTCTCCACTCGGGAGGTGTGCGCGATGATCGACCACATCGGCATCAAAGTGACCGACCTGGCCAAGAGCAGGGAACTCTACGCGGCGGGACTGGCGGCGCTAGGCATGAAGCCTCTGTACGAGACCGAGCAAGCCATCGGCTTCGGCGTCGACCACCCCTTCTTCTGGCTCAGCGCCGGCCCCGCGTCCGGCAGCACGCACGTAGCGTTCGACTGTGCCGACCGGAGGGCCGTGCACGCCTTGTATGCCGCCGCCTTGGAGCAGGGGGCTACCGACAACGGCGCCCCGGGCTTGCGGCCCCACTATGGGGAGAACTACTACGCGGCCTACGTGCACGACTACGACGGCAACAACATCGAGGTGGTGTGCCGCGCGCCGGCCTGAGTGAGGCTACCCCTCTGCCGGCTCCTGGGTCCTGATGCCCAGGAAGCGGCCGAGCAAGTCGATCTGCCACATCCAGCGCACGGCGAGCAGCCAGACGAAGGCGGCGACGCCGATGATGGCGTAGTCGCTCACCTGCAGCGCCGTCAGCTCGAACAGGTGACGTCCGCTTCGTGTAGCCATGACCCAGAGGAAGAGGGCGAGCAGGCCCACGCCGAGGATGGTCGGCCGCCAGTCCTTACGTAGCTTGGCGCCCGCCACCCACCACTGCGTGGGCGGCACGATGAGCGGCAGCAGCAGCAGGCTGCAGAATGCGGCGAAGACCACGAGCACCGTCTGCGTGTGCGGCAGGGCGTGGTTGATGGCCTCCATCACCGATACGCCGGGGTGGGCGCGCTCATAAGAGCGCTGCGAGGGCACCAGGTAGCCGACGTAGAGGAAGAGTCCCATGAGGCTCAGCAGCACGGTCGGCGGGATGACGAAGCGGGCCAGTGGTGCGAACAGATTGCCCTTGTGGGTCTCGCCGGGCCGCGCCCAGGCGGCCAGCGCCAGAGCCGGCACACCGGCGGCGACGAACGAGAGCAGCGAGGTCTGGCGCGGCGCGAAGGGGAAGCCGCCGATGATCGGCGCCGTGGCGATGAGGATCGCCTTGCTGAAGATGCGCACCATGAAGATGCGCAGGATGTCGCTCATGCCGTTGAGGATGCGCTGCCCTTCGCGGAAGGCGAAGGGCAGCGCCGCGAACGAGTCGCCGAGCAGCACCATGTCGGCGACGCCGCGCGCCGCCTGGCTGCCACCTTGCATGGCGATGCCCACGTCGGCGCCCTTGAGAGATATCACGTCGTTCACTCCGTCGCCGATCATGGCCACGTAG
>PMKX01000192.1:17012-19257 GCA_003158705.1 Actinomycetota bacterium | reverse complement strand
GCCGACCAGATACGCGAGGGCCAACGTGCGCTCGGGATCGGGCAGCCGCCTGTCGATGTTCGCCAGAGTTTCCTCGAGCTGGCGCCGGCACAGATAGTTCTCGCGCCCCATGAGCAAGGCCCATCGCCATCCGGGTGGCATGGTGGCCGCGACGAGGGGCAGCTCATGGGCAGCAAGCTGGCGCTGCAAGGCTTTGGTCTTGGTGCTGACGACCACTCGTTGTCCCCTCGCGGCACTGAAGAAGGCCGCCGGCAGCAGATAGGCAAGGCTCTTGCCCATGCCTGTGCCGGCCTCAAAGAGGCCGATGCCGCCGTCGCGCAGCACGGCCGCCGTCTGGGTAGCCAGCTCTACCTGGCCGGGGCGGTGACGAAAGCCAGGGAGGCGCCCGGCAAGACCGGGGGACGCAGCGGCGTGGCCCGTGCCGCTCGCCTCGGCGCCGGCCTCGCCGTGCGCCTCGCTCTCTGGCTCTCCGAGCTCAACCCGCCAGGCGTCCTCGGTACACGGTAGCGTGCCGAGTGGGGCCGGTCGCCCGGGTGGCTCCTCGGCGACCAGCGGCGGCGTCTTGACGGGTTTGGCATGGAAGCGGTCGAGAAGCTTGAGTGGCCGCCACGCGCAGGCTTGCAGGAGCTGACGTTCTGGCGGAGCCAGCGCCGCGGCTCGGCGGCACAGCGCCGTGAAGACCGCCGCGGTGACCTCGGCGTCCTGCAGGGCGCGATGCGCGCCACCTGGCAGGCCGAGGTGCTCGGCCATGAGGTGCAGCGCGTGGCGGTCGAGCTCGGGAAACAGAAGGAGGGCGGCCTCCAGCGTGTCGAAGGTCGAGTTGGTGAGCGGCGGCTGGCCGGCGCGGCGCGCCTCCAGCGCCAGCCGTTCGAGGTCGAAGGGCAGGTTCTGACCCACGAGCGTCGCCGCGCCGATGAAGGCGCGCAGCTGCGGGTACGCGTCGGCGAAGCGCGGCGCGCCGGCCAGCGACTCTTGGGTGATGCCCGTCAACCGCTGCACGTAGAGGGGGACGGGCCTGCCGGGGTCGACGAGCTGGGTGAAGCGCTCGACGACGGCAAGACGAGCGTTCGTGCGCACGGCGCCCAGCTCGATGATGTGGTCGTGGACAGGGTCGAGACCGGTCGTCTCGGTGTCGATGAAGACAAGCTCGGGAGGGGCGGCGGCCATCGTCGCCAGAATACCAGACGCGTGTGACGCAACAGTGCGTTGGTCGCAGGCCAGCGACGCGCGGTGGCGGGAGCCCTAGCGGGTCGCGAGCGAGCGCAGCGCGACGGTCGCTGCGGTGGTGACGAGCGTGAGCAGCTCGGCCTGACCGTCGCCGGCCTCGTTGGGCAGGGTGACGGTGATCGTGAGCTGGTCACCCTCGCAGGGGGCTGAGCTCACGATCACGTGGGCGCTGTTGCTGCGCGACTGCGCCGCCTCGCCTGCGGCGGCCGGCGCCGCGCCGGAGGCGCCGGCGCTCTCACCGCGGAAACTCGCCACGCTCGAGATGGCCTCCAGCGAGACGCAGGCGACCGTGGCCACGCTTTGCAGGAGGCCGCTGGTGGTGGTCTGCTCCGTGAGCGTGCCGAGCGCCGCCGTCACGCGTTCGATCGCCTTGCACAAGCTGTGCACGTCACGGTCGCTGCGGCGCAGCTGGGCGAACACCTTGGCGTTGTGCATGGCCACGGCCGCCTGGCCCGCGATGGCGGTGGCAAGTCGCATCTCCTGGCGGCCATAACGGCGCTCGCGCACGTGGTCGAGAACCTCGATGAGGCCGATCGCCGCACCCTGATACAGCATGGGCAGAATGAGCAGGCTCTTGTCGCCGTCGCGACGCATGATGGCGATCTCGGCGGCGTCGGCATGCGGGTCGCTGATATTGACCAGAACGATCTCGTGGTTCTCCAGCACTCGCTTGCTCATCGGGAACTGGGTGATGGCNNCAGAAGTGGCACTCGAGCAGGCTGGTCATCTGTTTGGCGATCTCGGCCAGGAGCTCCGGCAGCTCCAGCTGGCTGGAGACGGCGATGGACGTGTGCACGAGCGTCTCGAGCTCGCGCTCGCGTGCCAGGCGCGCGGCGAGGTGGTTGCTGCCGCCGATAAGGTGGGCGAGGTCGTCGATGTCTTCCTGCTTGATGCGCCGGTGCCCACCGGCCGTTCGTGTGCAGGGCAGAAACCCCGACGCCGTCCAGCGACGGATGGTGTGTGGGGACACACCCAGCCGCCGCGCCGCGAATTGCACGCTGAGATACATGCCCGCAAA
>PMKX01000192.1:0-16960 GCA_003158705.1 Actinomycetota bacterium | reverse complement strand
GCGGCTTCAGGTCTGCGACGAGAAGCGGGCCAGCATCGCCGCCGCGCAAGCGACGATCACGTCCAGCAGCTCCGCCTCGCCGTCGCCTGCCGGCCGGGCCAGCGTCACCGCGACGGCGAGATCGGTGGCCCGGCCGGGGTCGGTGGCCACGACCACGCTGGCCGTCGCACCGCGCTCGGTCGTCTCGGTGTCTGGCGCGGGGAGGGCCGCACCGAAGGCGCCGGCGCTCTCGTGGGCGACGCTGGCCACGCACGAGATGGCGCCCAGGCAGTCGCACGTGACGCGCGCCACGGCGCCGAGGAGCTCGGGCGCCGTCTGGGCGGCGATGACCGTCGGCAGCGCGCCGGCCACGCCGCCCAGCGCGGCCCGCAGGCGGGCGATGTCCTGGTCACCGCGCCGGCGCTCGGCGAACATCCTGGCGTTGTTGAGCGCAATGGCAGCCTGCCCGGCGATGGCTCTGCAGAGGCGCAGCTCCTGGCGCGAGTAATGTCGCGGGCGTCGATGATCCTGGATCTCGAGCAGGCCGATGGAGCGGTCTCTGAGGACCATGGGCATCATCAGGAGGCTCTTGTCGCCCTCGTGACGCAGGACCACGACCTCGGCTGCGTCGGCATGCGGATCATCGACGTTGACGACCACATGAACCTGCTCGTCGAGAACCTTGCGCGTGGCCGGGAAGTCGCGCACGCGGTAGGGCGCCGTGTTGGGCAGGCGGCGCCCGGACGCGTCGTAGTCTGCGAGCACTCTGACGACCTGCGCCTCGGGGTCGTATTCGGACACGGCGCAGAAGTCGGTGTCGAGCAGCGTGGTCATCTGCCTGGCGATCTCGGCCAGCAGCTGCGGAGGATCGACTTGGCTGGCCACGGCGAGCGAGCACTGTACCAGCGTCTCGAGTTCGCGCTCGCGTGCCAGGCGGGCGGCGAGGTGGTTGCTGCCGCCGATCGCGCGCGCGAGCTCCTCGATGTCGTCTTCGTCGATGCGGCGATGGTTGCCGGCGGTGCGCTTGCAGGGCAGGAAGCCGGTCGCCGTCCAGCGGCGGATGGTGACTGCCGACACGCCCAGCCGGCGCGCTGCCTGTTGCACGCTGAGGTACATGGGCGAACCCTAGTGACGCCTGGAGACTGCGTCAACCTCGCCGAGGTTTTCAGTGGTGTGAGGCTGAAGTTCTGCCACGGAGGAAGCCTGGAAATCGACGCTGTCGCCCGGTGCACGACAAACGTTTTGGGCAGAGCGCCGGTGCAGTCGGCGAGCGTGACGACGGGGTACGCTGAGGCGCTTGCCGAAGGCTCGCCGCCATCGACGCCCGCGCATGTCGGCACTAAGCTGTGGCCGCCGTTCGGCTCTGGGCTCGCGTCAAGCCTGCGACTCAGATAGCATTCGCACACCCGTCGGCGTGAAGTGGTGGTCTTGATCCTTGTCTGGCCGTCTGAGGCAGTTCCAGCGCGAGATGCGCGCCTTTCCGCGCCAGTTCTGGCTGCTGACGGCGGGCATCTTCGTCTATGTCGGCGGAGCCGCCCTTGCCTTCCCCTACGAGGGCATCTACCTGCACCGCGACCTGCACGTCTCGATGAGCTGGATCGGCTTCGTGTTCGGCGTGGTGCCGCTGGCGGTGAGCCCGGTGCAGATCTGGGGCGGCCACCTCACCGACCGCTTCGGCCGTCGCCGGATGATCGTCCTCGCCCTGGGGATGGGCGTGGTCTGGTTCGTCGGTTTCGCTTTCGTGCGCCAGGTGTGGCAGGTGGCGCTGCTCGTGGCGGTCGAGAGCTCGTTCGGCTGGCCGCTCTTCCAGACGGCCGCCAACGCCATGATCGCCGACCTGCTCGAGCCGCAGCGCCGCTCGGAAGGGTTCAGCATCACCCGCGTCTCGATGAACGTCGGCGTGGTCTTCGGCCCTGCGTTGGCGGGCTTCGCGCTCGCCTTCGGTGCGACGTTCCGACAGCTCTTCCTGGCGGCCGCCGTGGGCTGTCTGGCGGCCATGGTCATCGCCGCCGTCTGGTTCCGCGAGACCCGGCCGGTCGTCGAGCCTGGCGCGCAGGTGCCTACCGACGCGGCGGGGCTGAGCGGCTACCGCCGGGTCTTCGCCGACAGACGCTTCATCATCTTCTGTCTGGTCGCCGTTCTGCCGGTGTTCTGCATCGGACAGTTCGGCTCGATCTACTCGGTGTTCATCACCGGCACCCTGGGTGTCGGCTTCGGCACGTGGGGATTGCTCTTGGCGATGAACGCTTTCATCGTGGCCGCGGTGCAGTACCCGTTGATTCGCAGGCTCAAGGGCCGCGACCCGATGGTGCTCCTTGCCGTGTCGAGCGGTCTGCTGGCGCTGGGCATGGGCCTCACTGCTTTCGCCTTCGCGACATGGCCGCTCATCGTGCTCGTGGCCGTCATCAGTCTCGGTGAGATCCTGCTGTCGCCGGTTGCCACGACGGTCGTCGGTGAGATGGCGCCGGAAGAGGTCCGCGGCCGCTACATGGGCGTGTGGACGGTCGTCTGGAGCGGCGGTGCTTCGCTGGGGCCGGCCTTCGGTGGCCTGGCGATGGACCGCCTCGGCGGCCGGCAAGCGTTCGTCGTCATCATGGTCGTGGGCGCCGCCGGGGCGGCGCTGTTCCCGCTGCTGCGCCGGCGGCCCGGGCAGCGACTGCCGCGGACGCTAGGTTTGGGCCCAGCGGCCGACTGACGTGCGGCGACCGTTGTCGGCGCCGCGGGGGTGGGAGCTGGGGCTGAGGTAGGATTGTCTGCCGGAGGGAGGATGCCGTCGCTCGGCTAGCCGATAGGATCGCACAAGACCTGCGCGTGTTCCCGCGTCAGTTCTGGGTCTTCGTGGCGGGCGTCTTTCTCTTCAACGTGGCCATTGCCGTGGGCATGCCGTACGAGACGCTCTTCTTGAACTCGACCATGCATTTCTCCATGACCACGGTCGGCATCCTTTGGGGCGTGGCTGCGTTCGCCGGGCTGCCGATGCAGCTTGTGGGGGGTGTGGTCACCGACCGTCGAGGCCGGCGCGGCGTGCTGGCCGTGTCGGCGGCGACCATCATCTTCTTCTACACGGGCATGGCTGTGGCGCATCACGTGTGGCAGGTCGCCGTGATCGCCATCGTCGAAGGCGCCATCGGCTGGCCGCTCTTCTTGACGGCGAGCAACGCCATGATCGCCGACTGGCTGCCGGTCGCGCGACGGCCCGAGGCCTATGGCATCTGGCGGTTGGCCATCAACGCCGGCGTCATCTTCGGGCCGGCCATCGCCGGCCTGCTCATCGCCGCCCACTACTCGTATCGCGTGCTCTTTGCCACGGCGTCGATCGGCTGCGGCGTGTTCCTGGTGATGATCATCTTCTGGGTCAAAGAGACGAAGCCGAGAAGCGCGGACAGGGCGACGGCCGGCGACGCCCCGCAGGGCGGCGGTCAAGTCGGTGTGGGGGCCGGGGCCGAGGAGGCGATCCTCGCCGCCGCCGAGGCCCCCGAGTTCGAGTCGGTCGGCGACGCCTTCGCGAGCTATCGCACGATCTTCCGGGATCGTCGCTTTCTGAGCTTCTCCCTGGTGTCCTTGCTGACGCTGTTCGGCTTCGGCCAGTTCTTGTGGATCTTCCCCGTGTTCCTGGTGCGCACGTTGCGCATGGCGCCGGGGTCGTGGGGTCTGCTGCTCGCCATTTGCGGCTTGACGATCGCCGTGCTCCAGTACCCGCTCGTGCGTCTGATGAGGCACCGCGACAGCCTTCTGGTGATGGCCCTGGCCGCGCTGCTCATCGCGGTGGGGGTGGGCGGAGTGGCCTTCGCCGTGGGCGGCTGGACGGTGGGTATCTTTGTGGTCATCTTCGCCGTGGGCGAGGTGCTGTTGTGGCCCATCTCGTCGAGCATCGTCAGCGACTACGCTTCGGAAGAGCTGCGCGGCCGCTACATGGGTGCCTGGACGCTGGTCGACTGCTTCGGCCGTGGCCTGGGACCGATGTTCGGCGGCTGGGCGATCGGTGCGCTTGGCGGCAGGCAGACGTTCTTCATCGACCTGGTGGTGGGGCTGGTCGGATCGGCGCTGTTCGTGCTGTTGAGCGTCAAGCAGCGCCGCCCCGCCGCCTCGGCATAGAGGCTGCCGCGGGCGATGCTGGCGGCGCGGCGCCGACTACGCCAGGCCGCGCGCCTCGGCGTCGGCAGCGGCCTCGCTGACGACCGCCTCGAGCTCTGCGACGGTCTCCGCAGGGAGGACGGGCCCGCGGGCATCGGCTGCGGCGACGATCTCGCGCACCTTCTCGCCGGCCACGGCGAGTTCGTCCCGGCCGGCCTTCTGCCACATCTCCAGCGAGAGCCGCGAGGCGACGGTGGGCATGAAGTGCTCGCCGGCCCGGACGCGCAGCCGCGTCTCCTTCTCGCGCAGGTAGTCGCCTGAGAAGCTCAGGCGCTCCATGGCGTCTTCCATGATCGTCTGGGCGGAGATCTCCGTGTCGGCGAGCAGACGCCGGATCATGGTGGCGACCTCGGCGTCCATGACGATCTGAGGGAGGCTCATGATGTTGGCGCCGGAGAGCAGCCCGATGCCGCCGGTGATGAGGTCGGCGCCGCTCGAGGCTACGACGAGACCCTTGAGCGCCTTCTCGAAGCCCGCCTGGAAGCCGCCGTACTTGGCATCGCTCGAGAGACCCGGGGCCAGCACCGGCACGCCCAGATGGTGGCCGATCTCGACACAGGCGGCGGCCATGAGGGCTGTCTCGAGGGCGGCCAACGAGTAGGTCGTGGCCCTCATGTCGAGCAAGCTGGTGCCGGCGCCGAGGATGAGCCGGGCGCCGGGCGCGCCGACGCCGATGGCCGTGGCCACGCCCAGAAACTCGGCGACGTCCATGGCCACCGTACCGGCGATGGTGACCGGCGCCGTCGCGCCGGCGATCGGCATCGGGTAGACGACGATGGGTGCGCCGTAGCGGGCGACGGCGACGCTCGCGTCGAGCAGAGCGCTGTCGACGGCGAGCGGCGAGGTGCTGCAGCACACGAAGCTGATTCGCGGCCGCCGGCGGAACTCGTCGAGGCCGCCGCAGAGGATCTCCATGAGGCGCACCATCGGCTCGACCTGCCACATGGCCGTGACGTCGTACTGGAGATGCTTGGCGCTCCACGACACACCGGCCAGCAGGTCGGCAAAGATGTGCCGCGCGCCGGGCACGTCGGTCGCCGTCACGAGCGGCCACATGACATCGACAACCGGCATGGCATCGGCGACGATCGTCGAGCGGCGCACGTCCTCGAGGGTCCCCAAGCGATACTCGCCCGTCTCGAAGTCGAGTGTCTGTGTGGGCGAACCCGACGGGACGAAGTGGACGCCCTTGCCGTCGAGCAGGCAGTCGTCTGCGGGAGTGGCGCCGGCCAGCGGCACGTCGCGCGGGCACTGGGCGAGGACGCGCGTGACGAGCTCGCGCGGCAGCCGCGCCACGCCTGCTGCGCGGTCCACGCGGGCGCCTGCCTGGACCAGCGCCTCGAGCGTCTGGCAGGTGCCGAATCTCATGCCCACGCGCTCGAGCAGGCCGAGCGCCTCGTCGATGACGAGCTCGCGCTCGGCATGGGTCGTCCACTGGACTCGAGCGCGCATGCGATCCTCCCCGACCTCGGCGTGTGACCGGCCGCCGGAGTCTACCACCGCCGCCGCCAGGCACTGACTCAGCGCCTCACCGTCGCACGCCGTCGGGCCGCAGGCGCAGGGCTTGCGCCCCACCTGCGCCGCCGCGCCGCTATACTAGGCAGGTCCGGCCGCCGCGCGAGGCGGCAGCGAAGGCAGACATGGCTTGGCGGTCGCCCGGCGCCCGCTCAGGCCTCAGCCCCGGTTCGAGGAGCACCACAGCTGAACAGCGATACTGGCGGCCTGCGCGTCAAGGATGCCCTGCACGTCGGGCGCGCCGTGCGTCTGGTGTGGAGCGCGGCTCCCGGTTGGACGGTGGTCAGCGCGGTCATGGCGATCGGGCAGGGCCTGCTGCCTCTTCTTGGCCTGCTTCTTCTGAAGTTCATCGTGAACGACGTTATGAAGGGGATCACGGCGCCGGACAAGGGCGCCTCATTCCGGCATATCCTTCTGCTCATCATCTTCGCCGGTGTGGTCGGCTTGGTCTCCGCCGCGCTCAAGTCCTTGGGCACCCTGACCAGTCAGGCGATGGGTCAAGTGGTCGCCGACTACGTTTCGGACATCGTGCACTCAAAGTCCATTGCCGTCGACCTCGAGTACTACGAGAACTCGCGCTACTACGATGTACTGCATCGCGCACAGCAGGAGGCGCCTACCCGGCCGATGTCTATCGTCAACGACCTGACTGGTCTGGCGCAGAGCGTCATCTCGCTCGTGGGCATGGCGAGCCTTCTGCTCACGCTGAACTGGATCATCGGCGTGATCGTGATCTTCGTGGTCCTGCCGGGAGCCGTGGTGCGGCTGCGCTTCTCGGCACAGCTGTACCAATGGCAACGCCGGCGGACGATGGCCGACCGGCAGTCGTACTACTTCCACTACCTGCTCACGGATGGGACCAAGGCCAAGGAGCTGCGCCTTTTCGGCCTGGGGGAGCTCCTGCGTGGCTGGTACCGCGAGCTGCGCAAAGTGCTGCGCCGCGAGCGTCTCACCATCACGCTCAAGCGATCGCTCGCCGACCTGGCGAGTGGCGTCGGTGCCGTGCTGGCGGTGTTCGGCACCTTCCTGTACATCGCCTGGCGAACGATCAACGGAGTGCTCAACGTGGGCCAGATGATGATGTACTACGGCGCTCTGCAGACTGCCCTCTCATCGATGCAGTCGTTGCTCGGCGGGCTCGCGAGTCTGTACGAGGACAATCTCTTTCTCACCTACTTCTACGAGTTCATGACGCTGGAGCCGCACCTGCAGTCGCCGCCCGATCCCAAGCCGATCCCCCGGCCGATGCGCGAGGGCGTGGTCTTCAAAGAGGTGACGTTCCAGTACCCCGAGACGGCGCGCACGGCGCTGGACAAGGTCTCACTCGAGATCAAGCCCGGCGAGGTAGCCGCTCTTGTTGGTCCCAACGGCTCCGGCAAGACGACCCTGGTGAAGCTCCTCTGCCGGTTGTACGACCCACACGAGGGCACGATCACCGTGGACGGCATCGACATACGCGAGTTCGACCCGATCCTTCTGCGCAAGAGCATGAGCGTCATCTTCCAGGACTACTCGCAGTACCAGCTCTCCGCCCGCCAGAACATCTGGGTGGGCAACATCGACCTCGATCAGCAAGGAGCGGCGATCGAGGAGGCGGCCCGCGACGCGGGAGCTGACGAGGTCATCCAGGGGCTGCGCCGCGGCTACGACACGATGCTCGGCAAGTGGTTTGCCGAGGGCGAGGAGCTGAGCATCGGCGAGTGGCAGAAGGTCGCCCTGGCGCGAGCGTTCGTGCGCGACGCCGAGATCCTGGTCTTCGACGAACCCACCAGCGCCCTGGACCCGACCTCCGAGTGGAAGGCGTTCGAACATATCCGTGCGCTCGCCAAGGGCCGCGCCGTGATCCTCATCAGTCACCGCTTCTCGACCGTACGCATGGCCGACCGTATCCACATCCTCGAACACGGGCGTATCGCCGAGAGCGGCAGCCACGACGAGCTCATGGAACTCGACGGGCGCTACGCGCGCATGTACGAGTTGCAGGCTCGCGCATACCGGTTGGACTCTGAGCTGGAGTAGAGCCGGTGGGTAGGCGCCTGAGAAGGGCCGGAACGAGAGCCCTGGCTGCTCTGCAGCGGCGCCGCTGGTACCGGCGCCTTGCCGCCGCGTCGGTCTGCCGTCGCGTGGCGGTTCGCGAAGGGTGCGGGGATGAGCTGGCTCAGGCGAAGCGCCTGGCGGCGGGTCTGCCGACGGCGCCCAGCGTGCACGGCCAGCGACTCACGACGTTCGTCGCCGTCCGTGAGCCGCGGCACGGTGGCCGTGACCGGCACGGGGCATAGCAGAAGCCCGGGCGCGTGCTGGGTTGCGCACAGCTCGTCTGCAACCCGGACGGCCAAGGGATCCTCTACCCGGGACTCTGGCTGTCCTTCGCGTTTGTCGAGCCCAGGGTGCGCGGGGCGGGTCTCGGAATGAGACTCGCGTCGACCGTCATCGAGGCGGCGCGGGCTCAGAGTGCCCCGCGTCTGCATCTCCTTGTCGATAGAGACAACGGCCGAGCTCGGGCGCTTTACGAGAAGCTGGGCTTCGCGAGCGTGGACTTCGCGCCTTTGCGCGAGACTCTGGAGCGACTAGAAGCCACGCTCGGCGTGGAGCGTCTCGTGATGGCCAAGGACTTGCGGCCGCCGGCACCGCAGACCCCGGCGGCCCTGCGCTAGCGCGGCGCTCGCCGGCATCGCTGCCCTGCTACTGGTTCAGCGCGTTCTGCAGGTCGCGGACGTGCTCCTCTTCCATGATCAGAATGTCCTCCAAGGCGCGGCGCAGGCCGTACTCGCGCAGCATCTCGGCCTGCGCGATGCGGGCGCGGTAGCGGGCCACGGCGTCTACCTCACCCTCTAGATCCTGCTCGAGCATCGTCTTGCTGTTCTTGCTCACCTTGATCTCGCCGACCTTGATGGTGGGTGTGCCGCCCAAGTAGTCGATCTGCTCGGCGAGCGAGAGGGCGTGCATATGCTCCTCGTTGGAGTGGATCACGAGCTCCTTGCGGATGGAGTCGTACTCCGGGCCGGTGATCACCGCTTGGTGCTGCACATATTGGATGAGGGCCGAGAACTCCTTGGCGAGGTCGTTGTTGAGTTCTGCGATGAGCTGCTTCTTGGTCACTTGTTTCACGGCGGGGGCCACGAGCGACTCCTTTCCAGATACGTTGTGCGCGACCGAGAGCCGCCCGCTGGGGCAGCCCTCTCGGAGGGCCTGACTGACGGTACGAGCATTATGTCGCGCACAACGCGCCGGCAAACAGGGGCGTGGCTAGGTCGCGACACCAGCCAAAGTGGCCAAGCGATCGGCTACGGCGAGAATCTTCTCCCGGCCGAGCAGGGCAGCCGTCCAGCGCGCCGGGATGGCCTGGGCGCCGTAGGCGGCCCCNNGTGCACACGGCGTCCTCGAAGCTGTGCGTGCGCAGCACGGCCCACACGGCGGTCTGAAGCGAGTCCAAGACGAAGGCCGAGCTGTGGATCTCCTCCGGCTCGGCATCGAGCGCGCCCTGCAGCGCCTCGGCCACGTGCGCGTCCTCTTCGCCGAAAGCGGCGGCGATGACCGGCATTTGGTCGCGGAGGCGGTCGGTCATCGCCGCCGCGAGTAGCTCGTCGAACGCGGCGCACGCCCAGCCCGCGAGAGGATCGAAGTGTGTGAGTGTCGACTCGCGCAAGGCTGCGTCGCGGCGCCTTTCGGGCTCTGCGAAGAATCGCAGCGCCACCGGCGCACAGCGCATCAAGCTACCGTTGCCGGCTGTCGGGCGGCCGAGGATCTCGTAGGCCCGTCGCGAGGCCACGTCCCAGGCCGTGCCGCTGCGGATGACGAGCATCACGGTGCGCACGGTGAGACTCACGTCGCGCGGCTGGGCGTCGAACCATGCCAGGTAGCGGCGCATGATGGCGTCGGGCCGGAACTCGGTGTTGTCTGCCAGGCTCTCGGCCAAGCAGAGCATCATCTCGGTCGCGTCGGTGGCCTCGCCGGGCTGCACGCCGTGGCAGCCGCCGCCGACCATCTCGGTGAGCACGCCCCAGCGTTCGACCACCTGGTCTGCGCTGAGGAACTCCACGGGGGCGCCGAGCGCGTCGCCGACTGCAAGCCCGAGGAGGGTGCCGCGGAAACGCTCACGCAAGGACGGGGCGGCGCCCATCAGCGCAGCAGCTCCCGGGCCACGCGTTCGAAGAACAGAGCCTGGTAGGTCACGTCTGCGACCTTGATGCGCTCGTCGGGTGAGTGGTCGCGGCCGCCGCTCATGTCGCTCAGGCTCTCCGACGGGTAGGGTGCGAAGCCGTAGGCCACCACCTCGGGGAAGTACTCGCGGAACCAGCGCGAGTCGGTGAAGCTGCCGCTGCACATCGGCGCCAAGGTGGCGCCTGGGACGTCGCTCTTCAGAACGCGCTCGATGCTTGCGCTGAGGGGCGTGTGCGGGTCTGAGGCGTTGGCCTCGGTGACGTCGACCCACTCGAACTCCCAGTCGATGCCCAGCGGGTCGAGCGTCGCCGCCACGATGGCCTTGGTCTGTTGCGGCGTCATGCCCGGCAGGATGCGACAATCGATCTGGGCCTCGGCATGGGTGGGGATGACGTTCACGACCTTGCCGGCGTCGAGCATCGTCGGCGTGAAGGTGGCGCCGAGGAGAGGTTCTACGAGGCTGGCGACGGCCGGTTGCCGTGCGCGCAGCTCACGTCCGGCCGCCCGCGCCAGTGACGGATCCCTCAGACGATGGCGCAACCCGGCGTCGCTGACGATCGTGTCGATGAACCGGGCGGTGAGCGGCAGCACCACAGCCGGCGGATCAAGGTCGCCGAGGGCGACCACCGCTTTGGCCAGGTGGATCACGGCGCTGTGCTCGTGCTCTGGCACCGATCCGTGGCCGCCCACGCCGCGCGTCCGGATGCGGAACTGGGCGAATGCCTTCTCGCCCACGGCCAGAAGGAACACCTTCCTGCCGTCGATGGGCAGCCAGAGGCCGCCCATGCCCTCGTTGAGCAGGTAGTCGCAGCGCACCAGGTCGGGGTGGTTCTCGCAAAGCCACTTGGCGCCGCAGTACTCGCCGTCCTCTTCGTCGGCGGTGGCCGCGAAGAGGAGCGTGCCGGCGAAGTCGGCGCCGCTGCGCGCGAGGCGCGCCACGGCGACGGCTTCGGCGGCCACTTGGTTCTTCATGTCGGTGGCGCCACAGCCCCAGACGAAGCCGCCCTTGACCGTGCCCGAGAAGGGCGGCACCGTCCACTCTGCGGCGTCGGCCGGCACGACGTCCGTGTGGCCCATGTATAGCAGGGTGGGGCCGGGGCGTGTGCCGGGGAGGCGAGCTACCAGGCTCTGGCGCTCCGGCAGCTCCCCTAGCAGCGAGCTCTGTACACCGCTGGCGGCCAGGTAGTCCTGAAGCAGCAGGGCCGCTTGCGTCTCGTTGCCCGGGGGGTTGGTCGTGTCGACTTGCAGGAGCCGCGTGAACAGCTCGAGCACCTCACGCTCGAGCTCTGCCCACTGCTTTCTGCCGATTCCGTAGATGCTCAGGCGGCGACCTCCCGCCGACAGACGATGCTCATGACTCGCTAATGATACCTGCTCGGCCGCGGTCGTCGATTGCCGCATAGTCGTGGTCCTGGACTGCAGGTGCCGGCGAGGGAAACGTCGATACGGACATCCCGCCGGCTCGTAGCGCGGAACGCCTACTCCGTCAGGAGCGCCGCCATCTGACGGGCGTTGCGCAGCCCGTAGTCCTCGTAGTTGTTGTTGAAGAGCACGTGCACGGCGCGCGCCGTCTGCGCCAGCTCGCGCACTCGCGGCAGCCACTCGCGCAGCTCATCGTCGCTATAGAGGTAGTTGAAGCGGTCTGAGGCTACGGCGCTGCGGGCGTCCCACGTGTCCCGGTTGCGTCCGTGAAGGCGAACGTAGCCGAGCTCAGTGGTGGCCGCCGCCACAGGCGGTGTGCTCGAGCGAAAGCCTTGGGGCTCGTCGACGCTCACGTAGGCGAGCTCCTCATGCTCGAGCAGCGCCAGAGTACCCGCAACGGCCTCTTCCTCCATCCAGCCGCCGCCACGGAACTCCACGGCCAGCCGGTAGTCAGGCAGGCGGCGACGCAGGCTGCGCACGTAGTCGATGTTCTCCGTGGTGCGCGTGAACCACGGTGGGAACTGGAAGAGAACGGCGCCCAGCTTGCCCGCCTCACGCAGCGGCTCGAGGGCTTGGCGATGGATCCGCCAGATGAGCTCGACGCCCTCGTCGGGCAGATGTCTGAGGTAGATGTTCTTGTGCCCGTCTGCGGGCGCGGTCACGAGCCCGCGCAGGGCTGTGGGGAGCCGGTCGAAGCGAGTGCCGTGGCCGGTCAGAAGAGCGTAGGCCTTCACGTCGAAGACGAAGCCCTCCGGAGTACGCTCGGCCCACAACCGGGCATTTCGCTCCGAGGGCGGCGCGTAGTATGTCGAGTCGACCTCGACGAGAGGGAAGTGCTCCGCGTAGAACCGCAAGCGAGCCTCAGCGCTGGACACGTCGGCGGGGTAGAAGCGTCCGCAAGCGATCAAGGTGGGATCGGTCCAGGAACAGGTGCCGACGAGGATCTTGACGCTGGTCATGCCGACCTCCTGAGGTTCACGCGACTCGTGACAAGTCTACCGCTTGGGGCCGCGCCGCGACGCCCGCGAGAACGTTGTCGCGTCGTACTGGCCGGCATATACTCGCGGTGTGCTACACGCCTTGTCCGGTCTGCCTGGGCGTTGCATGGCGCGATGAGCGGTTCGAGCCGGGGGTACCCCGGCGACGGCGACGGCTTCAAAACCGCCGACTGTCACGGAAGGCCGTTCCGTCTGGCGCGCGAGCAGGCTTTTCCAAGGGGCGGGCGGGTGCGACCGCAAGGTCACCACCCGCCCGCCGGTGCGTTCGCAGATGCACGCGCGTCGCCCTGCCGAGGTCGCCGGCGCGCGTTGACCTGTACCGCCGCGCGCTTCTATAATCGGCTTCCCCAGGGGGCGTCGTACTCCTCGTGGCTTCGTTTCCCGGCGCCTGCACCTGACGTGTCGGAATGGCGGAATTGGTAGACGCGCTAGGTTGAGGGCCTAGTGAGGGATTACCTCATGGGGGTTCAAGTCCCCCTTCCGACACCACTCCTTCTCTCGTCCCCGTTCCACCTGCGGTTCGCGATCCTGCTGTGTGGTGCGCTGCCAGTCGGCACAACGGTTGAGCGCTGGCCGGCCTGGGAATACGCACAGGAGACAAGCCGTGCGTGCAGTCCGCCGCACCTGGCGATGCCTAGGGTGATGCTGGAGGGAGAATGAGCGAGAGTCGCACGTTGCGCAATCCCGAGCCCGGCGAGCGCGAACGCTGGCGGGCGGAGTTCGAAGAGCTCGAGATGAGGGTCGAGGCTTTGCGTCAGGCCGTCATGGAAGGCGCACGGGCGTTCAATCTCGACAACGAGGTCGTGGAGCGCATGCACAAACGCTTCACCGAGGTCGGCGACCAGTGGCAGCAGATGCGCTGTTTGTACCCCTTCGGCGGTCGGCCGGGTCAGGACGAGTGCCGGGTCGAGCCTGAGGTCGCCTACGAGAGCGAGGCCCGACCGCAGGGCGATGGCAGTCCGTGACACCCGCGCGGCGTGCATCGGCGCAGCGCATCGTCGACGAACTGAGGACGGAGGGCGTGCTTTCCGGCCGGCCGGCATGGGTGCGCCAGTTTGCCTTTCCCGCAACCAGCGCCAGCGTGCCGGCGGCCCGCCACAAGGTTGAAGAGCTGGGAGTGCAGGCCGGCCTGCGTGGCAACGACCTGTTCGAGCTTGTGCTGGCGGCCGGCGAGGGACTCTCCAATGCCGTCAAGCACGGTTCGCCGCGCGGCGAGCAGGACACGGTGACGGTCACGGTTTCCTGCTATCGTGACGTGCTCGGCGTGGAGATCAGAGACCAAGGCCCCGGCATGCTCTCCTCGCCACTCCATCCTCCGGAAGACGCCTCCTCTGAGGGGCGCGGCATTCACGTGATGCGCGACGTGACCGACGACATCCGCTTCGAGTGCGACTGCGGCACCTGTCTGCTGCTGGTCAAGCGGATCCCCAAGCGCCGCGCTCGCTGAGCCCGCTCGAGCGCACGCTCGCGGGGCGGGGCTGAGATAGAATCGACCCATGGCCGACGACGCGCTCGCCAATCGTCTCTTCCTGATCGACGGCAGCAGCCTGGCCTATCGGGCCTTCTTCGCTCTGCCCGAGTCGATCGCCATGCGCGACGGCTTTCCCACCAACGCCCTCTACGGATTCAGCCAGATGCTCCTGAAGATCGTCAGCGAGTACGCGCCGGCGGCCGTGATCGTCGCCTGGGATGCCCGCGAGAAGACGTTCCGCCACGAGGAGTTCGCGGCGTACAAGGCGCAGCGGCCGCACATGCCGGACCCGCTCTCGGAGCAGTGGCCGCGCTTTCCGGAGCTCGTGGACGCCTTCGGCTTCCGCAATCTCGTGCGGCCCGGTTACGAGGCCGACGACATCCTGGGCACGCTGGCGGAGGCGGCCAAGCGTACCAGCACGGGCTCGGTGGTCGTCACCGGCGACCGCGACGCGCTGCAGATCGTCGACGACGACGTTTGGGTCATGAGCACAGGTCGCGGCATCACCGACGTCAAGATCTACACACCGGCGAAGGTCGTGGAGCGCTACGGCGTGACCGCCGACAAGGTGCCCGACTTCATCGGCCTGAAGGGCGACACCTCGGACAACATCCCCGGCGTCCCCGGCATCGGGGAGAAGACGGCCGCGGCGCTCATCCAGCAGTTCGGCTCGTTGGACGCCATCTACGAACGCCTGGCTGAGGTCACGTCGGACAAGAGGCGCGCCTTGCTGGCGCAGTACGAGGAGCAGGCGCGCCTCTCCAAACGGCTGGCTACCATGGTGCTCGACGTGCCGCTCGACGTCGACCTCGACGAGCTCGTCACTCGTGGCGGCTACGAGCTGCCCGTGCACGACGTCGAGGAGGTGTTCCGGCGGTATGAGTTCGGCAGCCTCGTGCGCCGGGTGCAGGACCTGGCCTCTCGCGCCGCCACCCCGGCAGAGGCTGACACGGGCGGTTCACCGGCGGCAGCGACGGTGGTCGACATGCCGAGGCTGGTCATCGAGAACGGCCTCGGGCCGCTGGCGGCGGTCTTGGAGCAGCAGGAGGCCGCGCTGGCCTTCGCGCGAGCCGACGCGCACGAAAAGGCGGCGGCCAGCGACGTCGAGGAAGCGCCCTGGGTCGCCGCCGTCTACGCCGGTGGCGAGGCCGTGCAAGCAGCGAGAGTGAGCGAACAGCAGTGGCCCGGTCTCTGGCTGCTGGCACAGCACGTCGTCGCCCATGACGCCAAGTCGTACCCGGGCTTCGCGGAGGCGCCGTCCGGGCCGGCTTTCGACACGGCCATCGCGGCCTATCTGCTTCGCCCGGAGTTGCCGCAGGTGAGCCTCTTCCAGCTGGCCGGCGTCGAGGAGGCCGAGGTGGTCGACGGCTCCCAGAGCGAGGCTGACGCTGCTGCGCGCGCCGTGCTGACCTGGCGGGTGAGAGACGAGCAAGCCATTCGTCTCGAAGACCTCGAGCTGGGCCGGCTCCTGCGTGAGATCGAGCTGCCGCTCGTGCGTGTGTTGGCACAGATGGAAGCCGCGGGTATCAAGATGGACCCCTACCGGCTGGGCGAGATCACGGCTCGCGTGCGCGACGCCGTCGACGAGCTGCGCGACCGCATCCACGAGCTCGCCGGCGGCGAGTTCAACATCGGCTCCACGCAGCAGCTGGCCGACGTCTTGTTCGTGCGCTTGGGGCTGTCGCCCGTGCGCAAGGGCAAGACCGGTTTCTCGACCGACGCCCGCGTACTCAAGGTGCTGCGCGACCGGCACCCGATCGTGCCCGCGATCGAAGAGTGGCGCGAGCTCAGCAAGCTGCTCAACACCTACTTGGAGCCTCTGCCGCTGGCCCTCGACTCGCAGACCGGCCGGCTGCACACGACCTTCAACCAGACGGTCGCCAGCACGGGGCGCCTGTCCAGCTCCAATCCCAACCTGCAGAACATCCCGGCGCGCACCGACCTGGGCGGCGAGATCCGCGCCTGCTTCGTGGCGGAGGAAGGTCGCCGCCTGGTCGTGGCCGACTACTCGCAGATCGAGCTGCGGCTGATGGCCTTCCTGGCCCAGGAGCCGGCTCTACTGGAGGCGTATAGTGCTGGGGAGGACGTGCATCGCGTGACGGCGGCGGCTGTGGCCGGCATCCCGCCGGAGCAGGTGAGCAAACGTCAGCGGGAGCGTGCCAAGGCGACCAACTTCGGCATCATGTACGGGCTTTCCGCCTACGGTCTGTCGGAGCAGGTCGACATGGAGGTCGAGGAGGCGCGCGCCTTTATCGACGCCTACTTCGCCAAGTACCCCAAGGTGAAAGAGTTTCGCGAGCGGGTGATCGCTCAGGCTGCGCAAGACGGCTACGTCACCACCCTGTTCGGGCGCCGTCGAGCGCTGCCTGAGCTGCGTTCATCAAATCAGCGCGAACGCTCCCTCGGTGAGCGGCTGGCGGTCAACACCGTGTTGCAGGGCAGCGCCGCCGACATCATCAAAGTCGCCATGGTGGGGGCCACGCGCCGACTCGAGAGCGGCGCTCTGGCCTCGCGCCTTGTGTTGCAGGTGCACGACGAGCTGGTCTTCGAGTGCCCGGTGGCGGAGGTGGACGAGGTCGTGCCGCTGGTCCGTCAGGCGATGTGCGACGCCTACGTCGTCGACCCGCCGCTCGAGGTGAGCATCGGCGCGGGCGACAATTGGCGCGACGCCAAGTGAGTCCGCCGCAGGTCTGTGTTAGCTAGCTAGCTAGTGCTATACTCCATGGGTTTGCGGCCCGGTCGCGGTTCACTCGGGCCGCATTCGCCTGTGTAAGCGACGAACCGCGGTACGGAGACCGGGAGGCAATCTACCTACATGACAGACCAGAAAAAGGACACCAAGATCGAGGAGCCCATCGAGCTCGTCGAGGGCAGTGACGGCTATCTCAAGATCGTCGACGGCGAGATCGTGCCCAACTACGACGCCACCATCAACATCTTCACCGAGGGCGACATCGTCACCGGCCTGGTGGTGCGTATCGACAAGGACGAGGTGCTCGTCGACATCGGCTACAAGTCGGAAGGCGTCATCCCCGTCAGCGAGCTTTCCATCCGCAAATCGGTCAGCACGGCCGACGAGGTCGCGCTGGGCGAGGAGATCGACGCTCTGGTCATGCAGAAGGAAGACGCCGACGGGCGCCTGATCCTCTCCAAGAAGCGGGCCAAGTTCGAGAAGGCCTGGAAGCGCATCGAGGAGGCTCACGAGAGCGGCGTGCCGGTGCAGGGCACGGTCATCGAGGTCGTCAAGGGCGGCCTGATCATCGACCTCGGCGTGCGCGGC
>PMKX01000218.1 GCA_003158705.1 Actinomycetota bacterium | reverse complement strand
GTGTTGAAGAAGATGTGGCCGCCGTCGAACGGCAAGATCGGCAGCAGGTTGATGATGCCCAGGTTGATGCTCAAGAAAGCCAGCAGCACCGGATACCAGCTTTGGCGCACCGCCTGCTGGGAGATACTCACGATGCCGACCACGCCGGTGGCGCCGTCACTGCCCCCCGGGTTGATCTTGCCGGTGACGACCTGCCAGAAGCCCTGAAACGTCTTGACGAAGATGTTGGCGCTGCCCGTGACAGCCATCCAGCCGGCGCGCCAAGGTGCCGGCCGCTTATGGGCCACAGCGGCGCGCACGCCGAGAAAGCCCGTGCCGGGCGCGTTCGGGTTGGCCGCCAGCGTCACCGGCACGGTGCGCGTCTGGCCGCCGGCGGTGCGGTACGTGAGCTGGAACGGCGTGCCCAAGTGCGACTGGAAGTAGTCGCTGGCCTGCGTCCAGCCGGTCCAGCGCCGGCCGTTGGCGGCGACCAAGGTGATGCCCGGCGTGAGACCGGCCTTGGCTGCCGGCGTTTGCACTTTTGCGCCCTTGACGGTCACCGTGGGCACTACTTGGGCGACGCGCAAGGTCGGCTGCACGGTGCCCTGAGCGAGCAAGAAGACGAAGACGATGAGCACCGCGACCACGAAGTTCATGGCGGGTCCCGCGAAGATCACCAGGTTACGCTTCCACACCGGCTGCGAGTAATAGGCGCGCGGCTTGACCTCGTCGGGCAGCTCCTCCGTCTCACTCATGCCGCTGATCTTGCAGAAGCCTCCCAAGGGGATGAGTCCGACGCCGTACTCAGTCTCGCCTTTGCGTCGTTTCCAGGCGGCCGGAGGGAAGCCGATGTAGAACTTCTCCACGCGCATGCCGAACAGCTTGGCGACCAGGAAATGGCCCAGCTCGTGCACCATGATGAGCAAGGCCAAGCCGAGGATGGCCACCAGAAGCACCCACTTGGCCAGCAGGAGCGCGAGCAGCGCCCCTACCAGCAGGATCCACGACCAGTTGCTGATACTCCGTTTGTTCGCTGTGTCACTCAGGAATGCTCACTCCTTCTGGGGGAGCGTTGCCGCGCCGGCGCTGTGACAAACGTGACTCAAGTCTGCGCCCTGGCCCGCCGCTGCGCCACCTCACCGGCCTTGCGGCGGGTCTCGGCGTCGAGGACGAAGACGTCGCTCAGGCTGACGCACGGGGCGTCCGCCAGAGCCGCCAAGCTCTGCTCGACCACGGCCGGGATATCCGGGAACCCGATCTCGCCGCCCAGGAAAGCGTGCACGGCTACCTCGTTGGCGGCGTTGAGCACCACTGGGGCGGCGGCGCCCGACTCGCCGGTGCTCTCGGCCCGGGCGGCCTTCTCGCCCGCTTGGCGGGCCAGCGCCAGACAGGGGAACAGCTCCGTGTCCGGCTCCGCGAACGTGAGCTCGCGAGCCAGCAGGTCGAGCGCCGGCACCATGGGCAGCGGCCGGCGTTCGGGGTAGGTGAGCGCGTAGCCGATGGGCGTGCGCATGTCGGGTACGCCCAGGTGCGCCAGCAAGGCGCCGTCGGAGTAGCGCACCAGTGAATGGATGATCGACTGCGGGTGCACGACCACGCGGATCTGCTCATAGGGCACGCCGAACAGATAGTGCGCCTCGATGATCTCCAAGCCCTTGTTCATCAAGGTGGCCGAGTCGATGGTCACTTTGGGGCCCATCACCCAGTTGGGATGCTTCAGTGCCTCTGCAGGCGTGGCGGCGGCCAGAGCGGCCGCCGTCCGGCCGCGGAAGGGGCCGCCGGAGCCGGTCAGCAGTATCTCCTCGGCAGCCAGCAAGCTGCCGTCCGGCCGCCCGGCAGCCAGGCACTGGAAGATGGCGCTGTGCTCGCTGTCCACCGGCACGATGCGAGCGCCGCTGCGCTTGGCGGCTTCGAGCACGAAGCGACCGCCGGCCACCAGGCTCTCCTTGTTGGCCAGCGCCAGCACGGCGCCGGCCTCGAGAGTCGCGATGCTGGCGTTCAGCCCCGCGGCGCCGACGATGCCGTTGAGCACCACGAGCTCGCCGCCCTCCGCCACGGCATCCAGGGCCGCCTCGGCGATCAGCTCGGCTACGCCGGCGTCACCGGCGAACACGCTGCAGGGAGCTCGCTCGCCGGCGGCCTCGGCGGCGGCAGCCTGGTCGTGGAAGGCGACGTTGCCCACGCCCAGAGCCGCCGCCTGCTCGAGCGTGCCGGCCACGTTGCGGTCGGCGACCAGGCCGGCTACCCCCAGGCTGGGCACGGCAGCGATGACCTCCAGTGCCTGGCGCCCGATTGAGCCGGTGCAGCCGAGCACCACCACGCGCCGCGCCGGCAGAGGACGTCTTTGATAGCAGGCATAGCTCACAGGTCCACTTCACTCCGAGTCGCCAGGTTCGTCAAGCCCGTGCCTCAGCCCGACATCCCCGGCGTGATAATGCCGCATGCCTCGCCTCACCTACACAGACCGCATGCGAGTCTGGCTGCCTCGGTGATGCCGCCGGCGCTCAGCGCAGCTGTGCCGGCACCGACGCGGCCGTGAATCCCGCCGGCCGGCGGAACACGAGGTAGTTCGGCCGCACCGCGATGAGGGGATACGGCAGCCCGCCCGAGAGCTGGTCGAGGAACCCGGCCGGGGCGTCCGGCGCCGTGCGCCACACGCGGAAGACCACATCGGGCACCACCTGCTTGCGCTCGAAGTAGTCATAGGTGGTCTTAGGCAGCGGCCCCGTGACGCCGTCGGCGTTCGTGATCCAGACCGTGTTGGCGGCCATCCGATACGGCCACATGAGGTAGCCCGCGGGAAAGCCGGAGAAGAACAGGATGCGGTCGCTCGGCCGAGCGTAGGTGTGCAGGTCGTCGGTCACCTGCCGCAAGTAGGCGTAGCGCACCGGCGTGGTGTAGATGCCTTCCCAGGGCCCGAAGTCCATGCGCTTGGTGGTCTGCGAGTAGGGGACGAAGCGCGGCAAGTACTGGAACTGGAAGACGATGGTGACGGCGACGATGGCCGCCAGTGCGAACAGCGTCAGGTCTGGCGTCAGCCGATCGAGGGTCGCGAGCCAACGAGCGATGAGCGGCCGAACACGAGGTCCAGGCGACTGTGAGCGCGACTCTCCGGCGGGCTGCCGTGCACGCGGCTCCATGGCGAAGACGAACAGAGCCGCGCTGGCGAACATCCCGGGTATGAAACCCACGGCGCAGTTCGGGTAGCCCACCGCGCTGGTGTAGCCGGTCACCAGAGCGGCGGCGGCGGCAGGCACGAAGCCCCACACGAGCAGCTTGGTGGCCAGCGCGCGCCGCTCGCGGCCAACATACAAGTAGAGGTATGGCGCGAGCAGCCCGAACATGATCGCAAAGCCCGCCGACTTGAGCACGCTGCGCTCGCCGCCGGCCAGCAGGGCCAGAGGCAAGAGCACCACGAGCAGCCGGCGCACACCGGGCCGCCGCTGATAGACGAGCAAGACGAGCAAGGCGATCACCAGGATGTAGTTCCGCGAGGTGATGAGCCGTATGGGCCCGCTCACCACCAGGTGCACCTTGGTGAACCCGCCGCCCTGGCCCACGCGACGGGCGTCGGCAAGCTGGAAGCGTACGCAGCGCGCCACGTTGCCGACGCCGAAGCTGACCAGAACGGCGGCGAACGCGGCGCCGGTCACGGCGGCGCCGGCGACCCAAGCCGCCAGCGCGCGCCACCGGCCGGCGCCGGTCACGGCCAACAGGCACAGCGCCCACACCGGCAGAACGAGTGCCAGGGTCGGGTACACGACCACGCCCAGCATCTGCAGCACCCCGGCCGCGGCCAGATACCAGCGGCTACGGCCGTGCAGGATGGTCCACAGAGCGAGCACGGCGCCGAGCGTGAGAAAGCCCGAGGCCAGCGTGTTGTAGTCGAGCTGCGGCAGGTCAAAGGCGAAGAACGACACATACACGGCGGCGGCGGCCACGGCGAGCTGCCAGCGCATGATCGTGCGCAGCAGCGCGAACACGGCCGCCGCCACACCCATGGCGAACAGCAGGTAGAGGTGACGCGTGTACAGCATCAGCGCCGCGGAGCCGCCGGTGAGCCACACGTAGGCCTTGACGAACGGATAGGTGAACAGGGCGGCGATCTGCAGCAGGTTCATCTCGTCCACAAAGGGACGCCCGCCCAGCACCCAGCGGTATGGCACGGCCACGTAGAAGCTCTCGTCGAGCAAGTCGATGCCGCGGAACAGGCGGGCGTAGGTGAAGGCCAGGGCGAGCAGCGCCACGAGCACGGCGCTCACGCTCAGGAGCAGGCGGCGGCGCCTCGTCATTGCGGCTCGCCGCCTCCGCCTGCGGCCGGCCCGCCTCCGGTCGTGGCTGGGCCGCCTCCGGCAGTGGCCGCCCCGCCGGGCACGCGCGGCCGGAAAGCGAAGTACTTGTAGGCCACGTAGCTGATCACCACGGTGAACACGCCCACCACGGCTTGCCCCACGAGTGGGTTCCAGCCCAGCACCTCGACGAACACCGGCAGCAGGGCCAGGTTGACGAGAAAGGCGACGCCGTACACGAGGTAGGTCTTCAGGTACTCGCGCAGGTAGTTGCCGCGCGTCCTGAAGACGACGAACTTGTAGCCCAAGTAAGCGTTCGTGATGCTCACGATCCACGTCGGCACGATGATGGCGATGTAGGAGATGCGGTGGCGCAGGAGCAGATAGAGCACGGCGTAGACGCCGTAGCCGAACAGCGTGTTCCAGCCGCCGACGAGCAGATAGCGGATCTGCTCGGCGTACTTCGTCCTCACGCCTGGCACCCTAGAGGCCGAAGGTGTCGCGCACGATGTAGTTGGGGCGCTGCTTGACCTCGTCGTAGATAAGGCCCACGTACTCAGCCACCACCCCGAGCATGGTGAACAGGAAGCCGAAGAGCAGCAACATCACGCCCATGATGGTGCCGAAGCCGGCGAACGGCACCCCCCACACGAAGGCGCGCACGACGATGTAGACCAAGAAAGCGAAGGCGAAGCCCGAGAGCAGCAGCCCCATCCAGGTGATCAGGCGCAGGGGCACGTAGGAGTAGGCGAGAATGCCCTTGACGGCAAGCTCCACCACTTCCCAGGTGTGTGCCTTGGAGTCGCCGGCGAAGCGTGGTGGTCGCTCATGCGCGATACCCACCGACGAGAAACCGGCCCATGAGAACATGCCGCGCATGAAGCGGTTGCGCTCGTGCATGCGCTTGACCGTCTCGTAGACCTTGCGGTCCACGAGCCGGTAGTCGCTCACGTTGCGCGGGAAGGCGCCCCCCGTCATGCGCGCCATGAGCCAGTAAAAGAGTTGCGAGTTGAGGCGCCGGACGGGCCCCGTGCCCCG
>PMKX01000225.1 GCA_003158705.1 Actinomycetota bacterium | reverse complement strand
ATCGTGCAGGAGCCCAGCGGATACGGGCCGCTGTCGATGCCGTAGTTGAGAGTCGAAAGCTCGGTGAAGTGGCGCACGAGCTCCAGCTCCGAGACCTCGGGCAGGCGAGCCGGCGTGGTGCGGCGCTGCTCGGCGGGGACGAGCTCGTCGAGCGGCCGCTCCGGCACGTCGCAAGCCGGTAGCGAGAAGGCGCGCCGACCCGGCCGTGAGCGCTCAAAGATCGTCTCAGCCACGCCGCGTCCCCTCGCCTGCCGCACGCTTCCCCTGGCCGGCCGGCCGCTTGCCTTCGCCGGCCAGGTACGTCGCCACGGCCTCGACGAACGCGTCCAGCTGCGCCCGCGTGCGCCGCTCGGTGACAGCCACCAGCAGCACATCATCCAGGCCCGAGAACCAGCGTCCCGCGTCGACCCCGGCCAGGTAGCCCTGCGGCACGAGCGCCTCGATCAGCTGGCTCGCCGGCACCGGCAGGCGCAGGCCGAACTCGCGGAACACCGGTCCCTCGGGCAGCGGCTCTACGCCGGGCAGGGCCGCGAGCCGCTCGCGCAAGTAGGCCGCCTTGCGGGCGCAGTGCAGGCTCAGCTCGGGCAAGCCCTCCTGGCCTAGCCAGCTCAGGTAGACGAGGGCCGCCAGCGCGTTCAGGGCGTGGTTGGAGCAGATGTTGGAGGTCGCGCGCTCGCGGCGGATGTGCTGCTCGCGCGTCTGCAGCGTGAGCACGTAGCCGCGCTTGCCCTCCGTGTCGACGGTCTCGCCGGCGATGCGCCCCGGCAGGCGGCGCAAGAGCGGCTCGGCCACGGCCATGAAGCCCAGGTAGGGGCCGCCGAAGCTGAGGTAGTTGCCCAGCGACTGCGCCTCGCCGATGGCGATGTCGGCGCCGTACTCGCCCGGCGGCTTGAGCAGGCCCAGGGAGAGCGGGTCGACGACGGCCACAAACAGCGCGCCGGCGTCGTGCGCGAGCTGGGCGGCCGCGGCCATCTCTTCCAGGCCGCCCAAGAAGTTGGGTTGCTGGACGACAACGGCCGCCGTGTCGCCGTCGACGGCGGCGGCCAGGCTCTCCAGCGGCGTGTAGCCGCGGCCGCTGAGTGCCACCTCCACCGGCCGCGGCCCATGCGCGTTCGACGTCGTGGCCAGCACCTGCCGGTACTCGGGATGCACGCCGGCCGAGACGACCACGCCGCCGCGCCGCGTGGAGGCGCCGGCCAGCAGCGTCGCCTCGGTCAGGGCCGTGGCGCCGTCGTAGAGCGAGGCGTTGGAGACAGGCAAGCCGGTCAGCTCGCAGATCACGGTCTGATACTCGAAGATCGCCCGCAGCAGGCCCTGGCTGCGCTCCGGCTGATAGGGCGTGTAGGCGGTCATGAACTCGGAGCGGCTGGTGACCGCGTCAACAACCGCCGGCACATAGTGGTCGTAGGCGCCGGCGCCCAGGAAACTGACCAGAGCGCTGGCCGGCTGGTTGCGAGCCGCCAGCGCCCGCAGCTCCTCGAACACCTCGCTCTCGGCCACGCCGGCAGGCAGGTCGAGCGGCCGGCGCAGACGCACTTCAGCAGGGATGTCGGCCAGCAGCTCCTCGACCGAGGCGGCGCCTACGGCCGCGAGCATCGCCCGCACGTCCTCCTCGGAATGTGGTACGTACTCCGTTGCCGCTCACCCCTTCGCGGGTGTCGTCAGGCTTCCTCGAGCAGCTTTGTGTACCCTGCCACGTCCAGAAGACCATCGCCTTCGGCGGCGTCGGAGAGGCGCACGCGGATAAGCCAGCCGCGACCGTAGCAGTCGTCGTTGACGAGCTGCGGCTCGTCCTCCAGCTCGGCGTTACTGTCCACCACCTCGCCGCTGAGCGGCGCGTACACGTCGGTGACGGCCTTCACCGACTCGAGCTCGCCGTAACTTGCGCCGGCGGTCACGGTCCCGCCCGCCTTCGGCAAGCTTGCGTAGACGATCTCACCCAGAGAGTCCTGGGCGAACCAGGTGACGCCGAACACGGCCTCGTCGCCCTCGATGCGCGCCCATTCGTGCTCTTTGTGGTACTTCAGTTCCCGCGGGTAGCTCTCGTCGGCCATCGTTCCTCCCGGTCGCCGTCACGCCTCACTGGTCAGCGATTCGCCGCGCACCAGTGTACGCCTGCGTCGACGGCTGGCCGTTTGGCAGCGACGGTCGAGAGCCGGGAGGCCGCAGCCCTACCGCGAGCGCCGGCGGCTCACGGCTACCATCCCGGGACCCGCGTGGGCACGTCTCGGGTCCTGTGGTCGCCGAGGCCCAGCTGGCCCAAGTTGTTCAAGCCCCACGCCCAGAGGCTGCCGTCGTTCTTCAGAGCAAGGCTGTAGCCAAAGCCACAGGCGATCGCTGCCCAGTCCGTCTGCACACCGATTCGGGTGGTTCTGTCCCCGCCGGCACCCCAAGTCCACAGGCTGCCGTCCTTCTTCAGGGCGAGGCTGGCGTCGGCGCCGCAAGCGATAGCTGCCCAGTCGTTGTCGATGCCCACACGAACGGGGATGTGCGTGTCTTTGTAGTCGCCGAGACCGAGTTGGCCAATGTAGCCGGCGCCCCAGGCCCAGAGGCTGCCGTCCTTCCCCAGAGCCAGGCTGTAGCCCGGGCCCGAGGCGACCGCCGTCCAGTCGTTAGCGGTGCCGACCCGAGTGGGAGCGTCGCGCTGCCTCAGGTCGCCGAGACCTAGCTGACCGTAGTGGTTGTCGCCCCAAGCCCAGAGGCTGCCGTCAGTCTTGAGAGCCAGGCTGTGATCCGAACCGCAGGCGACCGTCGTCCAGTCGTTGGTAGCACCGACACGGGTGGGACTGTCCCTTTGCTTCAAGTCTCCGAGACCGAGCTGGCCGACCCAGTTCCCACCCCACGCCCAGAGGCTGCCGTCGGTCCTCAGGGCCAAGCTCCAATTGCCGCCGGCCGCGACCGCCGCCCAGTCGCCGGCAGTGCCGACCCGGGTGGGATCGTTCCGTTGCCTCACGTCGCCAAGGCCGAGCTGACCGTAGCTGTTGTGGCCCCAGGCCCAGAGGCTGCCGTCCTTCTTGAGGGCCAAGCTGTGCACCTCGCCGGCGGCGACGGCTGCCCAGTCGCTCGCGGTACCGATGCGAGTAGGGCTGTGCCTGTTCTTGATATCGCCAAGTCCGAGCTGGCCGACTTCGTTGTCACCCCAGGCCCAGAGGCTGCCATCCTTCTTGAGAGCCAGGCTGTGAGCGGCCCCACAGGCGATCTTCGTTTTGGCCATCGGCACCGAGCCAGATGGGCTCGCTGGCTGGGACGCATGTGAGCCACAGCCGGCCACCGCCATGGCGGCGCATACGATGAGCAGCAGACCGGGAACCGCTCTGAGCCTCATGTTGGGTCCTCCTCGCCGCTGGAGCCGCAAGCCGTTCACGGCGACCAGTCGGTCACCAAGGTTGGCGCGAGTCTGTACCCGGTAACGCCCAGGCCTAGCTGGCCGTCGTCGTTGAAGCCCCAGGCCCAGAGGGTGCCGTCCTTCTTCACGGCCAGGCAGTGATCGCTCCCGCAAGCGATAGAGGCCCAGTCGTGGGCGGCGCCCACGCGGAAAGGGGTGTGACGGTGATAAATAGCGGCAGGAACGTAGCCAGGTCTAAGGTAGCCGGACCACATCTCGCCCCACTCCCAGAGGCCGCCGTCCTTCTTCAGGGCGAGGCTAAAGCCTTCTCCGCAGGCGATCGCTGACCAGTCGCTGGCTTTGCCCACGCGGGCAGGGCGATAGACAGTGCTGGCGGTGCCGCCGAGGCCGAGCTCGCCGAACTTGTTGTCACCCCAGGCCCAGAGGCTGCCGTCGGTCTTCAGAGCCAGGCTGAAGTACTGCCCGCCGGCGACGGCCGCCCAGTCATTGGCTTTGCCAACGCGCGTCGGGGTAGACACGGGAAACTCCATTTCCCCTGCCCCCGCGGGCGTTGACGTGTTGCCGATGCCGAGCTGCCCAGACGAGTTGTCGCCCCAGGCCCAAAGGGTACCGTCGGTCTTCAGCGCCAGGCTGAAGTCGTCTCCGCAGGCGATCGCCGCCCAATCGTTGGCTGCACCGACGCGGGTGGGGGTAGTCGTGGACTTCTCTTCGCCGAGGCCGATGCCGCCGCCGCCGGAGTTCGAGCCCCAGGCCCACAGGCTACCGTCCTTCTTCAGGGCCAAGCAAAAGGTCTCGCCGCTGTCCTCCGTCCCCCCGCAGGCGATGGCCGCCCAGTCGTGGGCGTCACCGAAGCGGGTGGGACCGTTTGCCTTCCCGTGCTCAGGGGGCAAGAAGGCCATGAAGGCGCTGCCGCCCCAGCCCCAGAGGCTGCCGTCGGTCTTCAGGGCGAAGCTGCTGGCCGAACGGCAGGCCACGGAGGCCCAATCGCCGGCAGTGCCAAACCGCGCAGGGGTGGCCGTGTTCTCAGCGTTCTTGCCGAGGAGGATCTGGCCGCCCTTGTCCCGGCCCCAGGTCCAGAGGCTGCCGTCGCTCTTGATGGCCACAGAGTAACCGTCACCGGCGGCAATCGCCTTCACCGTGGTCGGGGGGCTGGACGTGCTCGAGCCACATCCTGTGACGGCCACGGTAATGCACGCGACGACGAACAGACAGCGAAGCGCCCTCAGCTTCATGCCGATCCCTCCCTCGACCCCGATGCATCATCGGCGCCCAACCGGCCGCGTCCCCTCCTGAAACGGCCTCCTGCGGCCGTACGCGAACCAGCATACACCGGCTGCGATTGCGCTACTACGTGGGGAATCGGGTCGCGAAACTGCGGAGAGTGTCCGCCTGCGCTGCTGCTCTACTTCGGGGGCGCTTCCCGCTCGTGCAGCGCCTCCGTCAGGGTCTGCTCTAGGCAATCGCCGCGCAGGGAACACTGGCGGTTCGCGGCGAGGCGCTCGCGCCGCTCCCTGGGATGAATGAGCTCGCGCGTGCGATCGAGAAAGGCACCGTAACGCGGCAGGGCGTAGAGGAAGAGGGCGCAGACCCCCGCGATCGCCAGGCACATGAACATGACATAGGCGACCATCACGTTGTTCGTCAGAAGCGGCAGCACGGCGAAGAGACCTAGCGCGATGATCGCGGCGCGGAGGGGCTTGCGCGCAGGGCTCGCAGCCCTTCTGAAGAGCACGTACATAAGGCCCGCCAACGCGACAAACAGGCAGGTCGCAAGCACCCGCGACGGCCACGACGTCATGACGTCGTTGATCGCCTTCAGCCGGTCGTGCTGGTCGCTCGACCCACCCTCGCCGCCGCCACGCGGGCCGTACCCCGGAGCGCCCGCGGCGACCAGTACGCGCGCCGCGACGAAATAGAGGTCCATTCTGCCGCCTCCGTTCCCTCGGCGTGGCTGCTGCGCAGCCCGTCTTAAAAGTACGCTACGACGAGCCTCCTAGCAAGGGCCGCGGAGCAGTTGACGGAAGGCAGGGCAACACCGGCGAGGGTCCGGCAGGGCCTGGTTGGAGGGGCGGGTGGTGGGCGCACGTGGATTCGAACCACGGACCTCGTCCTTATCAGAGACGCGCTCTAACCGACTGAGCTATGCGCCCGCGGACCCGCAGTGTAGAGGCCGCTCGGCGACAGTGTCAAGGCGGCCTCACGGGCCGTCGTCAACCGAGCCTACGCCGCGAGTAGCGCAGGCGTTCGCAACGCGTATACTTACGCGATGGACGTGCAGCAAATGGTCATCTACGGCGTGAGCTTCGACGTCATCGGCAAGCAGCCCATCGTGCTGCTCAAGACGCTCAAGGGCAACAAGTTCCTGCCCATCTGGATCGGGCACCCCGAGGCAGCCGCCATCCTCATCAAGCTGCAGGGCACCGAGCTCCCGCGGCCCATGACGCACGACCTGCTCACCAGTGTCATCGAGCAGTTCGACGGCGAGATCGCCAAGATCACGGTCACTGAGCTGCGCGAGAGCACGTTCTTCGCCACGCTCACGCTGCTCAAGGACGGCAGCGAGATCGAGGTCGACTCGCGCCCCTCCGATGCGCTGGCCCTGGCCGTGCGCACCGACGCGCCCATCTTCGCCAGCGAGGAGCTCATCACCGAGAACGCCATCGAGTTCGAGCGCGAGGTGGAAGACACCGAGCAGATCATCGAGAGCTTCCGCGACTT
>PMKX01000096.1 GCA_003158705.1 Actinomycetota bacterium | reverse complement strand
CGACATCGGCTTGCCCGGCATCGACGGTCTCGAGGTCTGCCGGCGCCTGCGCGCCACGTCTGAGCTGCCCATCATCATGCTCACGGCCCGAGACGAGGAGGCTGACCGCGTCGTCGGCCTCGAGCTTGGGGCCGACGACTACGTGTCCAAGCCGTTCAGTCCGCGCGAGCTGGCGGCGCGCGTGAAGGCGGTGCTGCGCCGCGCCGCGGCCGCTCCCCGCGCCGAGGAGCTCGCGCTTGGCGACGTCACGCTCAGTCGGTCGCAGCACGAGGTGCAGGTCGCCGGCCGGCCCGTCGAGCTCACCGCCACCGAGTTCGAGCTGCTGGCCTTCTTCTTGGAGAACCCCGGTCTGCTGTTCTCGCGCGAGGTCTTGCTCGACCGCGTCTGGGGTCTCCACTATCCCGGCGGCACACGTACGGTCGACCAGCACGTCGCTCAGGTACGCACCAAGCTCGGCCGGCCGCATGTGATCGAGACGGTGCGCGGCGCCGGCTACAAGGCGGCAAAGAGGTGAACCTGCGCCTGGGGAAGGTCCGCCTGAGGAAGGTCCGCCTGGGCAAGGTCCGCCCAGGGTTTCTTGTCGCTCTCGGCTTAGTCCTTGTCCTGGCCACGTCGGTGCTGCGCATCGTGCCCTGGTCTGTCACTATCGTCGTCTTCGCGCTGATCGTCGTCGGCGTCGTGGTCAGCTCGCTCATCCATATCGTCTGGGTGTGGGGCAAGCGAGGTCCTTCCGTGCCTATGCAGGTCACACTGTTCCGCGCGGTCTTCGTTGCTTTAGCGGCTCTCTTGGCGCTCGTCATGGTAGGCCAGTGGTGGAGCCACAGACAGTCGAGCCGCGATCAGCGCTTCACTTCGTCAGACCTGGCACTGGCCGAGCTGAACATCGCCTACATGAGCCAGCCCACCATCAGCGGGTCGGACACGGAGACGCAGACGCACCTGCGTATCTACGGAAAAGGTGTGTGGCTCGACGCGACCGCCTACGGGCGCATCAAGCGTGTCATCGATGAGGGGCACGCCATGGTGGACGAGGGAACCATGCTCTTGAGTGCGCCGAGAGGCCTGGCGCTGCGGAGCCTTCTGCCGCCGTCCCTCTGGGCTGCGTATCCTGGGCGTGCGCACGGCGCGGGCACGATGGAGCTGCAGGGCTACTCCTTGCCCAATCAGATTCCGTGGGGCCTACTGCCGTTGGATGGCTGGAAGCGGGACTCAGCCAACGTCCGGCGGCTGCGTAACTACATCAAAGAGCACGGTTGGATGGTGGGCTCAACCACAGGGCCTCCGGATCACAGTCACAAGAAGACAGAGTATGCCGTGTGGCGCACGGGACCGGATACGGCGGCATGGGTCGAGTCGAATCCCGGCCAGGCAAATCGTTGGTACTTCGGGCTCTTTTCCCGGTTCGTGGAGGGCATGTTCCTGTACATGGTGTTGGCGCCCTTTGCCGCTGCGGCCGCCTGGTATCTGAACGGGCGCCTCGTCAAGCCGGTGCAGCAGGTTGCCGCCGCCAGCAGGGAACTGGCTGGTGGCAAGCGGCCGGAGCCCATCGTCGTGGAGGGTCCTGCCGAGCTGGCGACGCTGGCCATGTCGTTCAACCGCATGTCGCACGATCTCAGCCAGGCGCAAGCGGCGCAAAGGCACTTCCTGATGTCGGTCAGTCATGAGCTCAAGACACCGCTGACCGCCATCGACGGTTACGCGGAGCTGCTCAGCGAGGGAGCGGTGGCGGGCGAAGAGGCAGGGCCGGTGCTACAGGCAGAGACAGCGCGTCTGAAACGCCTGGTCAGTGACCTGCTCGAGTCGGCTCGGGCGCAGGAGGAAGGATTCTCCGTACGCAAGGAGCCGGTGGCGCTGCCTCGCGTGGCCGAAGAAGTTGCGCGCCGCTACGAGCGGCAGGCGCGCGAGTTCGGCGTGAAGCTCAGAGTGAGTCGGCCAGAGGAGGCAGATGGCGGCGACCGGCGCGGTCCCTGGGTCATGGGCGACGATGATCGACTTGTGCAGGTGGTCAGCAACCTCGTTGAGAACGCCTTGCGCTGCACGCCGGAGGGCGGGGAAGTGGAGATCGGCGTGACCGCGACCGGGGCACTCGAGGTGCGCGATACCGGACCCGGGCTGCAGGAAGAGGACCTGCCGCACGCGTTCGAGCGGTTCTACCTCTACGAGCGCTGCGGCGAGAAGCGGCCACTCGGCACCGGATTGGGCCTGGCGATCGTCAAGCAGCTCACCCACGCGATGGGCGGCCAGGTAGCGGTCGAAAGCCGATCGGGGCAAGGGACAGTCTTCACCGTGGAGCTGCCCGCCACCGCCGCTCCCGAGGGCTCCAAGCCGGACGCCTGAACGGTCCGCGCGCCTCTCGCTACTTTGTGACGGAGAACGTAGTGCTGCCGGCCGACGTGTAGGCGTCGGTGAGCAGGTAGTGCACCACGTACTTGCCCGGCGGCAGCGGCCAGGGCTTGCCCTGCGAACTGGGGCCGAGAGTCACCGAGCCGTCGACCTGAGGTGGCAGCGTGCCGGAGGCATGGCCGCCGGTGTAGTCCCAGATCAGGTAGGAGTCCAAGTTCGGGTCGGCGGCGCCGGCCTTGTAGACGCCGATCCAGTCCCAGCGGTTGGCCGGGCCATTGGTCCAGCTCACCTTGATCGGCTGGCCGACGGTGTAGGTCGGCTTGTCGGTCGAGAGCTTGACCTTGGCGTGCTTGGCGCGCAGCCAGAACGGCACGCTGGCGACTAGCTTGCCGTTCTTGTAAAGGGCGACCTGATAACCGCCGGCAGAGTAGTTGGGTTGCTGCGACGAGAACTCGACTTGGCCGCTCGTGGCCTCGACCGGACGACCCTCGTAGCTCTTGGAGCCGTCTGCCGACAGGATCTCGAGAAGACCGCTTCCCTTGGGCGCGCCATGGTAGGTGACAGCGACCGTGTCGCCCACGGTGAGCAAGCGGGCGTTGACGGCGACCATGGTCGGCAGCGCCGCCGGCGTGATCTGGAAGGTCGAGAGCACGGCGCGATGGTCGGAGGGCCAAGGCGTGACGCTCAGCGCCACGCCCGCCGCTCCCTTCTCGCCCACCAGCACGCTGCTCGCCGTCTTCGACGGGCCNNTTGCCGGCCCAGGCGGCGACCTTGGGCCTGTGCGCCGGCCACGTGACGCCCGGGTCCTTGAGCGGGTCGGGTTGGGCGTCGCGATATGAGTCGTGGAAGCCGAGCGACAGCAGCTTGGCGCTCACCGGCCACGGCACGGCTTGGGTGATCTGCGGGCGCGAGCCGACCGTGGCAGCCGTGTAGTCGAGGCTCGAGGGCTCGTTGAAGTCGCCGGTGAGGAACACGGGGTAGCCTTGGGCGGCGAGAGCCGGCAGCACGCGATACTGCTGGCCGAGAGCTGAGGTGCGCACCTCGTTCTCTTTGGCCAGGATGCCGGCCAGCGGCTTGTGGTGCAGCAGAGCGAGCGGGCCGTACGACACGTAGTCGAGGTGGATGTTGCAGAAGGCGATGGCGCAGCCCGGCTGCACCTCGACGAGGGCGTAGAGGCCGTCGCCTCCGGAAGGCTCGTAGATCGGGTACTTGGAGAGGATCTGCAGGCTGGAGTTGTAGTACGG
>PMKX01000132.1 GCA_003158705.1 Actinomycetota bacterium | reverse complement strand
GCCGCTCGGGCTGGCGCCGCCCCACACGTAGGGGACGCCCAGATACTGCTGGGCGATGGCCACGACCTCGGGGTGACCGGGGCCACCCGGGTCGACGGTGACGCCGGGCGGCAGACCCTGATTGCCCAAGGCTTGCTGGGCGCGGGCCTTGGCCGCCGCCGCCGCCGCCGCCGCCGCCTCGATGCTGTTGATCTGCTGCTTGTACTTGTCGCGCAACTGCAGGGCCGCGTCGACGGCGCTCCTGGCGGCGGCCTTGGTGGCCGCGGCGCTGGCGACCAGCGCCACAGCGGCCTTCTTGTCGGCCTGCAGCTTGAGGCTGCGATCGGCGATCTCCAGCTTGTATGCATCGACGGACTTGACGATCTGAGCCTGCTGGGTGTTGACCCGGCGCAGGACGTCCATCTGGCTGACCAGCTGGTCGAAGCTGTTTGTGGAGAGCAGCACGTCGAGGAAGTCGACCTGACGCTCCTTGTAGGCCGTCACGACCTGGGCGACCAGGTCGGCCTTCGACTTGGAGAGGTTGAACTGGGCGATCTTGAGCATCTGCTCGTTCTGGGTGATGGATTGCTTGACCGTGGCCAGCTTGGCGGTCGCCTGGTCGTAGCGCTCCACGGCCATGGACGACTTCTGATAGAGCCCGTCGAGATGCTGCATGACCTGATGCAGGCGGACTTTGGTCTGCGAGAGCGGCGACGAGAAGGCCTGAGGGGTGAAAACGAGGAGAGTGAGGAAGGTGGTCGACAGGAGAAGAATGAACTTTCGTTGTCTACCGTTCATTGCATCGCCTCCTTTCGGGGCGGGCGGCATACATCTCCCGCCCTCGAGGTGAGCGGTGTCACCGTTGACTCTTTGGCCGTGCCGTTGCCGGCGTGGACCCATCTCGAAAGTCGCGGCAGACTAGCACACGAACGCCGTTTGGCGCAACTTGCGCGGAGCTTCTGCAGCGTGAGATTCAGGTAGTGCTTGAGGGTCGCTGCGCCGGTCGGCTCACGCCCGTCTCGTAGCCGGGGCTGACGACGGGCACCGTCGCCAAAAGGCGCCGTTGCGCGCGTCATTGAGGTACTCTGTTGCCTGTCATGGACGCCGTCATCCTCGAGAGCGGGTTCCCTGCCGCAGGGCGCACGTGTGTCGCTGCCGGACTCATGGTCGACCGCCGCCAAGGCGAGCGCCGCCGTGCGCCGCGCGGCGGCGGCGGTGCCCGTGAGCGGCGAGTCGTGATCCCGGCAGTCGTGAAGTGGCGGCAGGGCCGCGCTCTGTGCGAGTACACGTGCCCGCGCTGCGGCACGCACCACGAGCTGGAGTACGGCCGTCGCGCGGCGCGTGCTTACGCAGTGGCCGCCCGCGAGGACGAGTGTGCCTGCCCCGGCCGCCAGGCCTGGCACGTGCGCCAGGGTGTGGCACGCGCCAACCTGGTGTTCTGGCTGCTGCTGGCGCTCTGGGTGTTNNGAGGCGAACCACGTCATGGCGTACTTCCTGGCGGCTGGTCTGCTCCCGGCGGTGATCTTCAAGGTCGGGATCGTGACGCTTGGCGCGCTGCTGCTGTGGCGTCTGCGCCGCCATGCGGCCACCCTGATGGTCACCGCGGGGTTGGCCTCGGCGTACGCGCTCGTCGTGGTCTACCAGGCCCTTCACGTGCTGCCCTGAGCGTCGCGCCCTCGCGCGCGAGGGCGGGCGGCTACTCGGTGCTGACCCGCTTGACGTTGCCCTGAACCAGGCGCGTGGGATGCGGCCAGGGCAGCTGCTTAAGGGTCTTCATGAAGGCCTTGTTGCGCTTGTCCCTGCGCCAGGTACGGATGATGTGCCGGCCCCACGTCTGGAAGAGCAGCTTGGTGAAGCGGAACGTGAACAGGTACTTGAGCCACTGGCGCCACGAGTAGAAGCGCATGTAGCCGCGCAGTACCTCGCGCTGCAGGTCGTAGGGGCTCATCTGCTTGGGCGTGAACAGCACGTGGTGCGCGTCGTAGAGGTGCCAGCGCTTGTCGAAGATGCGCCCCTCGGCGTCGAGCTCGGNNGATGTTGAGCATCACGGTGTCGATGTGGTGCTTGAGGGCGAACGACACGGTGTCGCGCACCGTCTGCTTGCCGTCGTGGTCGGCACCGAGCACGAACATGCCGTGACTGTTGATGCCGTACTCGTGCAGCTTCTTGATGGCGGTGACGATGTCATCCACGTTCTGGGCTTTCTTGAACTCATCGAGCGTCGCCTGGTTGACCGACTCCAGGCCCAAATACACGAGCCTGCAGCCGGACTTGCGCATGAGGTCGAGCAGCTCGGGATCGCGGGCCACGTCGGTGCGCACNNAGCCGCGCCTTGTCGGCTGCCATGTTGTCGTCGTAGAAGAAGATCTTGCGCGGCTGCTTCTGGCGGATCTCGGCGATGACGTTCTCGGGGCTGCGGAAGCGGAACTGCCTGCCGAACATGGCCGTCACCGAGCAGAAGGTGCAGGTGAAGGGGCAGCCCCAGCTGGTCATAATCGGCGTCGTGCGCAGGGCGTCCTCGTGACCTTGGATGAGAGTCAGGTCGGGGAAGGGCAACGTGTCGAGGTCGGGGCAACGCTCGCGCTTCTCGTTGTGGACGGTCTCGCCGGCGCGCACGAACGAAAGGCCGCGGATGCTCTCCAGGGAGCGCTCGCCGCGCAGGGCCTCGATGAGCTCGAGCATGAGCTGCTCGCCGCCCTCGCCGCGAGCGACGTAGTCCACGTGCTCGAGCGCCTCGTCGGCCATGAACGTGACGTGAGGGCCGCCCATGACGACCGGTATGCCGCGGGCGCGGACCTCGTCGGCGAACTCGTAGCCGGTGGTGGCCGTCGAGGTCGTGGTGGAGATGCCGACGAGGTCCGCGGTGTGCACATCGCTCCAGTCGATGGGTGCGATCTGCGAGACGTAGATCTTGACGTCGTGGCCATGCTGACTCAGAGCGGCGCCGATAGCCGGCAGGCCCAGGCGCGGCAGCGTCACCTTGCTGAAGACGTTCATGCCGGGGGGTTCGGGTTCGAGCAGGCGGATCTTCATGGCACTCCTCACGGCCCGACCATCGACTGCACGCAGTCATGGTTAACTCGGAGGCCGGATCTGTTGGTGCTACTCAGTTGGCGGGCGAGAGCCATTCTAGACCCTCGAACGGCACAAGTGAACTATGGGCGCCGCGAGCGCGCGGCCTGCCGGTGGGCAGCGGTCCGCGCTCAGCCGGCGAGGTGCAAGATGGTGTAGGCGATGCCGGCCACGAGAGCTGCCGCCGGCAGGGTCAGGATCCAGGCGGTGACGATGTTGCCGGCAACGCCCCAGCGCACTGCCGACAGGCGCTGCGTGGCGCCGGTGCCCATGATCGAGGCGGTGATCGTATGCGTGGTGGAGACCGGCAGACCGAAGTGCGTCGCCACCTGGATGACCGTGGCGGCGCTCGTTTCGGCGGCGAAGCCGTGGATGGGGTCGAGCTTGATCACTCGGGTGCCCAGCGTGTGGATGATGCGCCAGCCGCCGGTGAGCGTGCCGCCGGCCATGGCCAAGGCCGAGGCGGCGATCACCCAGAGCGGCACCTGGAACGTGCTGAGCTTGCCTGCGGCCACCAGCGCCAGAGTGATGATGCCCATGGTCTTCTGGGCGTCGTTGGTGCCGTGCGAGAAGGCCATGAAGGCGGCCGAGAGGGGTTGCAGGCGCCGGAACCAGCCGTTGACCGGCGCCGCCGGCAGGCGGCGCACGATCCAGAAGAGCGCCACCATGACGAGGAACGCGGCCAGGAAACCGACCGACGGCGAGGCGACCATGGGGATGACGACTTTGTCGAGCACCCCACGCCACAGTACGGCGTGGAAACCCACGTCGGCGACGGCGGCGCCGACGAGGCCACCGATGAGGGCGTGCGACGAGCTGGACGGGATGCCGAAGTACCAGGTGATGAGGTTCCACGCGATGGCGCCGATCAAAGCCGCCAGGACCAGCGTCTGGGACACGACGCCGGCGTCCACGATGCCCTTGCCGACCGTGGTGGCGACCTTGGTGGAGACGAAGGCGCCGAGGAAGTTCATGATGGCCGCCATGGCGACCGCTACGCGCGGGGAAAGGGCGCGCGTCGAGACCGAGGTGGCGATGGCGTTGGCGGTGTCGTGGAAGCCGTTGGTGAAGTCAAAGCAGAGAGCGACAGCGACGATGACTATGAGGAGCAGCATGCGCTAGTTGTACTTCAGCACTATGCTCTCGGCGATGTTGGCCAGGTGCTCACACTCGTCGATGGCCGACTCGAGCTCGCCGTACACGTCCTTCCACTTGATGATGTCGGTGCACTTCATGTCGCCGTCGAAGAGTCCCGCCGTCGCCTCGCGGACGATACGGTCGCCCTCGTTCTCGAGCCGGTTGACCTCGATGAAGCACTCGCGCAGGTCCTCGCGGTGCTTCTCGAGGTTGTCGATGCCGGTGTGCAGAAGCTTGGTCGCCTGGGCGATGACCTTGGCCTGCTCGCGCGCGTATTCGGTGGGCTCGGCGATCCGGTAGAGCAACATGGCGTCGGCGGCCGCCTCGATGTGGTCGAGGATCTCGTCGATGGTGGCGGCAAGGTCGTAGATGTCCTCGCGGTCGAGCGGCGTGACAAACGTCTTGTTCAGCCGGTGCACGATGTCATGCACGATCTTGTCGCCCACGTGCTCGTACTCGAGGATCTGGCGGGCTCTGGCCTTGAGTTCGCCGAAATCGTCCATGAGCTCCGCGAGGACTTGGGCGGCCGCTTCGAGGTTGGCGGCTGCCTCCGAGAAGAGACGGAAGTACTCCTTCTCTTTGGGGACCAAGGTGAATCTCACGGCGCGTCCTTTCGCTACCCGACCGATGCCGCGGAACATCCTACTCTAGAGGTGNNGCCACGACATCCCGGCGCGGCCCACCACCCACATGTGGCCGTCATGGCCGACGAGGCGCTTGCATTCCTCGGGGGAGTTGTATAAACCAGCAATCACTTCCGTGTCCTCGGCGCCGCAGAGGCGCTGGCCGCGCCTGCGGCCGGGAGGGTACGGGCCGGGTTGTCTGCTACTTGGTGGTGACCGGCCGATCGAAGGGGGAGCAGTGAAGGGCATCGAGGGTCGCGACCAGTGTCGCCGGTCAAGCGGAGCCGGCGAGGCTGCGCATGTCGCGGCAAACGCCCCCCTCGGCACTCCACGTTCTCGTTCTCTCCCGTCCTGCGCAAGTTCACCTCTGCTTGTCTCTCTCGCGTACGCGGACGGCTCAATACCTCGTTCGACTGCCACAACGCCGCTGTTGAGCGGCACGCACTTGTGCGGCAGTTGTCAAGCACCACCAACTCGTCTCACGGAGGTAACCGACATTGGCTGACGTCGCCACGGTGAGGGAGAGGGGGCAAGCCTCGCGCACTCTCATCCCCAAGGGCTGGGGAGGACCGCTGCTCGTCTCGCCCATGGCCTTCTGGATGGTGGCCTTCTTCCTCGTTCCGCTCTTCCTGATCCTGCTCTATGGCTTCGGCCGGTTGCCGGGCCCGTACTCGAGTGGCGTCAGACTCGGCTTTGACCTCGAATGGTACAAGCAGATCTTCAGCGGCGCCGACTACCACAAGGCGTTCCTGCTCACGGCGCAAATGGTGATCACCAACACGCTCGGGTGCCTCATCTTGGGCTACCCGCTGGCGTACTTCATCTCGCGCAAGACGGGCAAGCGCAAGACGGTGTTCGTGCTTCTCGTCATGCTGCCGTTCTGGACGAGCTTCCTGATCCGCACCTACGCGTGGATGACCATTCTCGGCAACGGCGGTCTGCTCAACACCTTCCTCCTGAAGCTGCATCTGATCGGCAGCAACACGCCGATGAACATCATGTTCACGAACAAGGCTGTCATCGCCGGCCTTATCTACGACTACTTGCCCTTCATGGTCCTGCCTCTGTTCGTGAGCATCGAGAAGATCGACCGCTCGCTGTTCGAGGCCTCCAAGGACCTGGGCGCGGGCAAGTGGGTCACGTTCTGGAGGGTCACTTTGCCGCTCAGCTTGCCCGGCATCTTCGCCGGCAGCATGCTGGTCGCGATCCCCACCACCGGGGAGTTCGTGATCCCGGCCATCCTGGGCGGGGGCAAGGTGGTGCTCTGGGGCTGGCTCATCGAGGAGTCGTTCATGGGCATGGGCGGCGGTAACTGGGCCTTGGGGTCGGCGCTGTCCAACGTGTTGCTCGTCGTGATGCTGGTCGTTGTGGCCTTGTACCTCAAGGCCGTCGGATCGGAGGAGTTCTGATGTCCGGCCAGGCGACAGTCACCGGACCTCAAGGGATGCCTGTGCAGCGCAAGAGGGCCAGGTTCTCCGTCTGGGACCGCATCATGGCCTTGAGCGACGTCGGCATCGCCACCTGGGCAGTCATCACCTACATCTTCCTCTACCTGCCGGTGGTGGTCCTCGTCCTGTTCTCGTTCACCTCGGACCAGTTCAACCTCAAGTTCACGCATCCCACGCTCGAGTGGTACCGCTCTCAGCCACAGGCCAGCACCAAGGTCATCGGCGTGATCCACGACCCGACGATCATCAAGGCCTTCGAGACCAGCATCGAGATCGCCATCTTCTCGACGATCATCGCCGTCATCATCGGCACCTTGGGCTCGTTCGCCCTGGAGCGCTTCGAGTTCCGCACCAAGAACCTCTGGGACGGGCTCAACTACACGAAGATCATCATCGCCGAGGTCGTGGCGGGTGTGTCATCACTGCTCTTCTTCGTGCAGCTCGACAAGTTCCTCTACGACTACCTGTACTTCAACTTCGGCGGGCTCTTCAAGCCGGGCTTCGCCGACGTGCTCATCGCCCACGTGGCCTGGAACATCCCCTTCATCGTGGTCATCATCCGCGCCCGCCTCAAGGGCTTCGACCGCGCCATAGAGGAGGCGGGCTCAGACCTGGGGGCGCGGCCCACGACCGTGTTCTTCCGCGTCACCCTGCCGGTCATCTTCCCCGGCATCCTGGCGGCAGCGTTGCTCTCGTTCACGCTGTCCTTCGACGACTTCGTGACGACCTACTTCACAGCTGGTCCGACGACCGTGACCCTGCCTTTGAAGATCTGGTCGATGGTCCGCATGGGCATCACCCCCGAGATCAACGCCATCTCGACGTTCATGATGGCTCTCAGCATGACTATCGTCATCGTGCTCGAGCTGAAGGCGCGCATCTCGGAGGAGATCGCCTAGCGAGACGCGCACACAGATCGTGTCGTGCGACGGGCTCCCGGGCGGCCGGGGGCCCGTCGCGCTTTCTTGCCAAGGCAGTCGAGCATCAGGTAGCCTGACGCGGCGGGGCGGCGGCATGAATCACCCTCGCCGCCGCGCTCGGAACGTCTTCTACTGGCGCCGCTGGGAGCAGGGCGCACGTACGAAGGTCTCGCTTGCGGATGTAGTGCGTTGAAGGAGGACACAGTTGGCTGAGGATCTCTACTCCCAAATGGCGCAGACCGTGATCGACGGCGAGCT
>PMKX01000172.1 GCA_003158705.1 Actinomycetota bacterium | reverse complement strand
GCCACCCATTGCGCGTTGGTCGGGCATTTGAGATGCGCCAGGCCGCCGGCGTCGGCAAGGCTCTCTCGCAGCACTTGGTTTTCATCGTCGAGCAGTCGCACGGCCGCGCCGGCGGCGGGCTGACCGGTGCTCTGCGAAAAGACAAAGGCATCCAGGTCCCCGGCGGCGGATTTCCAAGCCAGGCCGAGATCGGTCAATTGGATGAGGGACTGTGTGCCCAGACGCGGGTTGGACCGCTCGCTCTCGCCCACTCTCTCGGCCTCGACAAAAACGACCCCGGTCTTGCGCCCGCCCAGAAGTTGATCCCAGTCCAGCACGACGTTGGTGGCGATGTCTTGTTGTAGCGCGCCGGCCAGTTCCTGATCGAAGACCGTTCGACCGGGGACCAAATTGTAATCCAAACGCCGGTAAAGCTCGCCGGCGTCGCCAAAGTAGCCATCCTCAGGCCAGGGGCGGAAGTAGCTGTCGTAGCCGCGCAAGGCGTAAATGGCCGCGTCCGGTCCCAGCAATTTGGCGCGGAGCCGGACGGACGGCACGTTGACGGCCCGCAGGGGAAACTGGCGCCATCCCACCGCCTGCTGGTCCAGGGAAAAGGCCGGAAAATAGAGCCGCGCCGTAATGGCGGGCATGAGGATGTTGGTCGTGGCGGCTTTGTCCAGGGTGAAGGGTTCCCCGGCGGGCAACCCGGTCCGCGCGACAAGCTGGTAACGGGTCCCGCTGTGAAAATCGCCCTGCAAATTCAGGCATCGGCCATCGGTTTTCGCCGTGATATTGGAAGCCGGCGGCTCCAGTTGAATCCAACGGCCCCAGTTGTTGGTCAACGACGGCGCGACCGGCTTTGAGAACCGAAGCTCAATCGAAGCGCCGCCTTCGATAACGTGATGCGCAATGGCTTCCTCGAAAACAAACGGACGCACGTCGCCCAACTGGATTTCGGCGCGGGCGCGCAGGCGCAATCCCTTTTCAAGCGCGGGAAGACCGGGCCGCAGAACAAGCCGCCAGCCTTTGCCAACCGGCAATGGCTGTTGAGGCGCGGCCAGGACCAGGTTGGAAACCAGATTGGCTGGCAAATCCAACTGCCGATATTCCCAAGCAATTTCCTCGTTTGTGCCCTGCCAGATGTCCGCCGCCCGGCGCTGGCCCCCGACGTCGCGGAATTCGACATACCGCGTCAAATCGGCGGCGCGACCCGGGGCGTTGAAAACGAGCGTGACTTCCTGCTCCGAATTCACATCCGCCTGGTTTGGCCCGCTTGTCGGATAGACGACCGAGAGCGGCGGCGTTTCCACGCGCCGGCGCAAAACAGCCGGAGACGGGCGCCCATCCGCTCCCGTCAAACCGGACCGCAGGGAAAGTTCGTAGCGGTGGTCCAGCGCCAGCGGTTCGGACGGCAAAAACACGCCGCTGCGCGGGCTGAGCCAGGTGAAAACGCCGCCCAGGGCCGGCTTGATGACCAGCGGCGACGGCTCCGCGGAATGGCCGATCTTGTCCGGCCCCGCCATCGGCTGGTCGAAGCGCAGTTCTAAGGTGGTAGCGGGACCGGGCGGGGAAGGATTGAGGATCAATTCGACGTGTTCGGAGCGATTAGGATGGAGATCGCAGCCCAGGAGCAACAGGGCCGCGCCGACGCCGATGCCGATCCAGGGCAACGTGGTGCCGAAGAGCCTGATGTCGCTGCCCTTGTCCTGGGCGTCCTTCTTGGCGGCCTGCACGGAGGCGTCGGTCGCCTGGTAGGTGTAGTCACTCACGGGCACGCGCATGGCTGCCTTCTGGGCGTCGCCCAGCAAAGCCAGCGGCGTCTTGGCGATCACCGCGTCACTCAGGCCCACCTTGCGCAGCTCATGCTTCTGGGTGTCGATGATGATGCCCGTGGTCGGGTCGATCCAGTACTTGCCGGTGTACTCGTAGGTGTACCCCAAGGGCACGTTGGCGCCGGGGATGCCTTTGAGGATGCTGGGCAGCATCTGCACCACGAGGGGGCTCATCTGGGCCGCCCCGACGAGCGCCGTCAGCTTGGTCTTGGGCAGCTCCGTGGGCAGGCCCAGCGCCTTGACCTCCGCGGGGTCGATCGGCTTGGGGCCGCTGCTGGAGGTGTAGAGGTAGACCTTGGTGCCGCTGCGCGAGTAGGTCATCTCGCCGGCGTAGGTGAGCGGCACCGTGCCGCGATAGTCGTCGCTCCAGCCCGGGTAGGTCTTCTTCTGGCTGCCTATGGGCCAACTGATGACGATGCCCTGGCGCGGCCAGAAGCCCTCGGTCTGGGCCCAGTCGCTCGGGTACGTGTCGGTGGCCATCATGGTCGAGCGGTCGATCGCGTAGTCCTCTACGATCTGCTCCAGCTGCTTGCCGTCGCTCGTCATGGTGCGCTCCTCCTTCACCAGGGCGACGTTGCCGCTGGTCTTGACCACGGCGAAGTGGCGCTCGAGCGTGATGGGCAGGTTGCGCATGAACTGGAACGTCTGCGGGTTGAAGAGCACCGGCATGGTGCCCGTGTACTCACGGGTGACGTTGGTGTCCGAGGGCATCTTCTTCATGCTCGGCACGATGGCCAGCATGAGCACGAGTCCCGCGGCCACGAGTACCACGCCGAGGGCCGCAAGAGTCCAGCCGAGTCCTTTGCTTCGCATCGGTTCCCCCCACAGAGACGCTGACATGCATGTCCGCCGCTTCGGCTACGGCTCGCGGCGGCGAAGTTGACGAAACTATACGCTGCCGGCGGGCTCTCGTGTAGACAGTAGGCGGACGACGGTTCAAATGCCGCCGGCTGGTGCTACCGCCGCCGGCTCTCGCGGTAGGCGGTCACGGAGGAGGCGACGAGGCCGCGGAGCACGCCGCGCCGGCGGCCCTGCTCCTCTGCCCGGTCGCCGCTGTCGATGGCCCAGACCACGGCCTGCATCAGCGGCCAGCGCAGCGGCTCTGGGGGGAGCTGGGAGAGAGGCGGGCCCACCACCGGCAGCCGGGACCACTCGTCGTCGGCGCGCAGCACCAGCGACGCCAGGGTCTTGCCGCCCAGCTTGGTAGCCGCCAGGCCGTGGCCGGAGAAGCCCAGGCCGGCGTGCACGTTGCTCGCGGCGTTCGACGTAAAGAAGGGGACGAAGGCGGCGGTCAAGTCCATGGGCCCGCTCCAAGCTTGTGCGAAACGCACGCCGCGAAGCTGCGGGAACAGCCAGATGAGGCCGTTGGCGGCCACGGCAGCCTTCTTGGCCGAATTCAGCACGCTGCCGCGGATGCGGTCGCCGTAGGCCAGGCCGACGCTGCCGCCGCCGATGGCGATGCGGCCGTCGTCGGTGGGCCGCAGGTAGAAGAAGTTCTCGCGCGAGTCGCCGATGCCGGTGAAGCTGGTCCAGCCGATCTGCTCGAGCAAGTCAGGTATCGGCTCGGTGATGACCATGAAGTCGGTGGCCACGAAGAACGCCCGGCTGAACTGTGGCTGAGAGACGCCCCAGGCGCCCATGGCGATGACTACCTGATCGGCGCGCACCTGGCCGCGCGGCGTGCGCACGCCGGCCGGCACGCCCGGCTGCAGCTCCAGCATGGGCGTGCCCTCGAAGATGCGCACGCCACGCTCGAGCAGCACGCGCCGCAGCTCGCGCGCCAGCCGCGCCGGCTGCACCACCGCCAGGTCGTCGATGAGGGTGCCGCCGCAGAAGCGCGGCGAGGCGGCGACGGCTTGGGCGGCCGCGGCATCGACTGCACGCAGCTTGTCGGGCAGTCCGTGCGCGGCCAGCCTGCCAATGGCCTCGAAGTTGGGGCCTGCCTGCCACGGCTCCGCTTGCGCGAAGAGCATGCCGTCGCGATGGTAGGCGATGTCTGCTTTGTGGCGGGCGGTCCACTGCTCCACCTCATCGAGCTGGTCGGCGAGCAGGGTCGCGTAGCGGATGCCCTCGGCCTCGCCAAAGTAATGGCAGAGGGCGTTGATGTCGTGCCAGGAGCCGGAGAACATGCCGCCGTTGGCCCCGCTGCCGCCGCTGCCGCAGATGTCGGCCTCCAACAGCACGATCTGCAGCGAGGGCTCGCGCTCGCTGAGCTCGTAGGCGGTCCACAGGCCGGCGAAGCCGCCGCCGACGATGCACACGTCGGCGGCCAGGTTCTCGGTCAAGCCGGGGCAGGGGGCGCCGGGGTCGGTCCGCAGGGCTTCGTCGAGCCAGTAGCTGCGGCTGCTCACCCGCAGGCCGCCGATGTCCATGGCCGGTCCGCTCACGCCTGATGCCTCCTGTTGGTCACTCGGGGTCTAATGCTGCACCCTGAACGTGCCTGCCGCCAGGGTGTGGTAGGCGTCGTCGCGCAGCAGGTAGACGCTGTACTTGCCCGGGGGCAGCGGCCAGCCGGTCTTGCCGCCCCAGGAGTGCTTGTTGAACGTGGCTGATCCGTCGATCGAGGCGTTGGTGTACAGATACAGGATGTACCAGGCGGCGGTGGGGTCGGCGCCGGCCGTGTAGATACCCACCCAGTCCCAGCGGTTGCCGGGCGCGTCCTGCCACGTGACCTCGATGGGGTCGCCCACCTTGTAGATGTGCTTGACCGTGGCGATCTGCGGCTTGGCGCCGGCCGCCTTGACCCAGAACGGGATGCGCGACAGCACGGCGTTCGAGCCGTCGAGCAGCAACGCCTCGTAGGCGCCGGGGGTGAAGCCGGCGGTGGCGAACGTGAGCGTGCCGTCGGTGGGCTGCCCGGCGCCGGTCGCCTGCTCGGCGACGGCGTCGGCCGGGCTGCCGCCCGCCGGCACTATGGCCGCCTGCTCGCCGGCCCCGCCCGGCGAGTGGAACGTCACCTTCAGATCCTGGCCGACGGCCACGAGCCGCCGGTCGACCGCGACCAGCACCGGCGGCACGGCCGGCGTGACCGCGAAGGTGGAGACGACCGCGCGGTGGTCGGAGGGCCAGGGCGAGACCGAGACCTTGACCGCCGGATTACCCTTCTCGCCGACGATGCGGCTGGCGGTGGCCGTGGCCGCGCCGGCCGCGTAGACGAAGTCGATGCGATCCTGAGGGTCGCGCGGCCCCGGGTTCCAGCCCGATACGTGCGGCCGCGGCGCCCACCACGTGAGGCCCGGAGTCTTCACCGGGTTCGGGTAGACCTCGCGGAAGGAGTCGCGGAAGCCGGCGGCCTCCACGGCCACGCTCACCGGCCACCTGACCGGGTACCTCAGGTACTTGCGCGTGCCCACGGTGGCCTTGGTCCAGTCGCGGAACGACGGCGAGTTGAAGTCGCCGGTGAGGAACACCGGGATGCCATCTGCCGTGAACCCGGGAAGCGCCGCGAGCTGGTCCTGGATGGCCGGCAGACGTACGCGGCGCTCCATGGCCAGCACTTGTGCCCGCGTCTTGCCGTTGCGGACCCAGTTGGGGCCGTAGGGCGCTGACGGAAGGTGCACGTTCTCCATGGCTACGACGCGGCCGGGAGCCACCTGCACGAACGTGTAGACGCCGTTGCCGCCGGGAGGGTCCACGAGCGGGTAGCGGGAGACGATCTGCAGGCGGTTGTCGAAGTAGTGCCAGCCGAGCAGCCGGGCGAGGCGCGGGATGTGGCCATACGCTTCTTCGATGCCCACCACGTCGGCGCCGGACTTCTTGATCGCTTGCGCTACCTTGGCGAAGCTGACCTGCGTGCCCCCGTTCTCGATGTTGAAGACCATCACCTTGAGGGACACGGGGGCGACGGGCCTGGGGGCGGCGGATCTTGGCGCGGAGGGTCCGGGCGCCGCGGCCCTCGAAGCGGCGCCACCCGTGCCGCCCCAGCCGGCGGACGTCGCCACCAGCAGGGTAAGGCCGAAGACGCAGAGCGCGGCACGCCCTGCATGAGCACGGAACATCTTGGTCATGGACCCGCCTCCTGAGCGCAGGACTACTAGGGGCGACGATACGGAGGCGGCGCCCCGATGTAAAGCAGGCGCGCCGCCTCCATGGCCTGCGCGCCGCGGCCGCCGTCTTCGCCGCCTTCCCCCCGCCCCGACTTCGCATAGCATCGCGGCATCATGGTCAAGCCTGAACCGAAGCATCATCCCAACAAGCGAGACCTGATCGACGGCGCCGGCGTCGCCACGCCCGTGGACGCGGCCGCCGTCGATCAGCGCCTGAAAGCGGGCACCTTCTTCTGGCTCGACCTCACGGGCCCCGTGCAGGACGACGTCGCCCTGCTGCGCGACGTCTTCCACTTCCACCCGTCGGCCTCCGGCGGCGCGGCTGGTTGTAAACCGCCGCGCCAGGCTCAGGATTTCCATTCCGCAGCGATATGTGCCAGACTGTGTCACCTGCTTCACGCTGGCTACGCTGTCGTGGGCAGGGCTTTATACACGAGCGCGCATCGTTGCTTCGCCAGTTGCCACGGACACGCTCATCATTTTGAGGAGTCACTGTGGCTCAAGGCAAAGTAAAGTGGTTCAACCTGCAAAAAGGCTATGGCTTTATCGAGCAGGAAGAGGGCAAGGACGTGTTTGTGCACGTCGCTGAGCTCGCTCCGGGCGTCGGTACCTTGTCCGAGGGCCAGGCTGTGGAGTTCGACGTCACTGAGGGCCAGAAGGGCCCGCAGGCCGTCAACGTCAAGCCTGTCTAAAGAACCACGCTCGACTGCGCGGCTGTCGCTCACGCGATAGCACAACGGTCGAACACCAGCGCCCCCGTCCGGCGAAAGCCGGGCGGGGGCGCTTCTCGTTGTAGGACGGCTGCTGAAGCGGGTCGGCCGGCGGGGCCGATTGCGGGCCGCGCGGGCGGGCCGACCGGCGGCGCGCCAGCGTCTCTGACCATGCTCAGACAAGTATTCCTGCTCAGCGGGGTCAAGTTTGAGAGGGTATTGCCGTTGCAGAACGGCTGCCCATGGGCTTGACTTGGCAGGAGCCGTGCGGCGCCGGCAGCGTAGAGTCACCGGCGCCACACCAAGAGATTCGCAAGGCTCCGGGCCTGCGGCGGCTACGCCGTCTCAGAAACGATGACGGCGTCCGAGCCTGCCGGTCCGAATCGCGAGTGCTTCAATGGGAGTGATGTGACGATGCGTGTTCTGCAACTAGGAGTGGGTTCGGTCGGCGAGGTCACCGCACGGACCATGGCGACCGAGCCTGAGGTGACCAAGGTCGTGCTGGCCGACATCGACGAGGCGAGGCTGGCCCAGGTGGCTCCCAAGCTGCCCGCCGGCAAGGTCGAAACGATGCAGCTCGACGTGCACGACAAGGACGCGCTGGTCAAGACTCTGGCCGGCGTCGACCTGGTGGTCAACGGCCTCATCCCCGAGATCAACCCCGACCTCATGGCGGCGTGTCTCGAGGCAAACACCAACTACCTCGACATGGCGGCCGCCGGCCCGCGCGACATCGTCGGCACGGCAGACGTGGACGAGGAGCTGGCCCTCGACGGCGCGTTCAAGAAGAAGGGCCTCACCGCCCTCGCCTTCTGTGGCATCGACCCCGGCGCCAGCGACGTCTTCGCCCGTGCCCTCTACGACCAGTTCGACACGGTCGAGAGGCTCACTGTCCTGGATGGCGACAACTCGAGCGCCGACGGCGTCGACTTCGCCCCCAGCTTCTCGCCGACCACCATGGTGGAGGAGTGCCTCATCCTGCCGCCGCACGCCTTTGAGAACGGCAAGATCATCCGCCGCCAGTCGCTCTCCAAGTCCGGCGATTTCGAGTTCCCGGCTCCGGTCGGCAAGCTCAAGGTCTGGAACGTCGACCACGAGGAGTCGCAGCTCATGCCCCTGTTCCTGGCGGACAAGGGGCTGCGCAAGGCCGACTTCTTCATCGCCCTGGACGACGCCTGGGTGAACCTGCTGCTCACCTGGCGCAAGCTCGGCTTCGACCACAACAAGGAGATCGAGTTCGGCGGCGCCCGGTTCCGGCCGCTCGACCTGCTCGTCTCGCGCCTGCCCAAGTCCGTCGACCTCATCGGCAAGATGCACGGGTCGGTGTGCGTGGGCACGCTTGCCGAGGGCACCATCGGCGGCAAGCGCGTGCGCCGCTTCATGTACCAGATCACCTCGCACGACGACGCGTTCACCAAGTTCGGCGTGCAGGGCACCGGCTTCCAGACCGGCGTGCCGGCGGCCTGCGCCGGGCTTCTGCTCGCCAAGGGCATCGTGACTACCAAGGGCGTGCTGGCGCCCGAGCAGCTCGACCCGCAGCCGTTCCTGGAGCTGATGACCAAGCACGGCACGCCGTGGGGTGTGGTCGACTTGCCGGCCGACGAAGAACTGCCGATGTAAGGGGGGCGCATGGCCGAAGCCTGCCTGCACTACCTGACCGACGCCGACAAGCAGGAGCTGCACGAGCAGACCCTGACAGTGCTCGAGAAGGTCGGCGTCGCCTTCAACCTGCCGAGTGCGATCGACCTGCTGGCCGCGGCCGGCGCGCAGGTCGATCGCACCAAGCTCACGGCCCGTATCCCGCGCGAGATGGTCGCCGCGGCGCTGAAGACCGCGCCGCGCCGGGTGCTTCTGGCGGCGCGGGACCCGGCTCGCGACGTGGTGCTGGGCGAGGGCTACGTCTCCGTGTGCAGCGACGGCACGGCTACGTACATGGTGGACGACCTGACGGGCGAGCGTCGCCCCGGGTCGGCCGCCGACCTGCGCCGCGTCATGCGCCTGCTCGACGCCCTGCCCGAGTGCGACTACGTGTGGCCGTCCGTCTCGGCCCGCGACTTGGACCCGGTCACGGCCAACCTCGAGATCGAGTACATCTCGCTCAGCGAGTGCGCCAAACACCTCCAGGACGAGGTGCGCGGCCCCGAGTTTGTGGCCCCGTTGGTGGCCATGCTCGAGGCCGTCGCCGGCGCCTCACTGCGGGAGCGGCCGATCTTCTCGGTCATCAACTGCACCATCTCGCCGTTGCAGCACGACCCGGCCATGACCGAGGCCAGCATGGAGCTCGCCAAGCGGGGAGTGCCGATCTTCGTCATGCCCATGCCGATGATCGGCACCACGGCGCCCGCGAGTGTCATGGGCGCCTGTGTCATCACCATGGCCGAGATCCTCTCGGCGGTGGTGCTCCTACAGCTCGCGGCGCCGGGCTGCGCCGTGGTCGCCGCTCCCGAACCGGCCGTGGCCGACATGCGCAGTGGCTTGTACGTGTGCGGCTCGCCGGAGGGGTCGCTCATGAACCTCGCCTGCCTGGAGATGGCCCACTTCTACGGGCTGCCCTGCCAGGCCGGCGGCCTGGGCGGCGACGGCAGGTACCCGGACTACCAGGCGGGGATGGAGGTAGGCCCGGCGATCATGGCTGCGCTGGCCGGCGCCGACTCGCTAGTCGGCTTCGGCGGGCTCGACGGCGCCACCTGCTACAGCCTGGCCGAGGCCGTGCTCGACAACGATGCCATCGGCACCATGCGGCGCATGCTCGGCGCGCACGCGGCCGACTCGCAGACGTCGCTCGTCGAAGAGATCTTGGCGGTCGGCATCGGCGGCCACTACCTGGGCCGCCGATCGACGCGCGAGCTGGGCCGCTCCGGCCTGGTCTGGGAGCCGGGAGTCTTGCGCCGCGGGCGGCCGGTGGGCGAGCCCGCGCAGCTCGTGCACGAGGCGGCGGCCAGGGCGGAAGAGATCCTCGCCAGTCACGTGCCGGTGCCGCTCGCCGAGGACGCGGCGCGCTATGCCGAGCAGGTCATCGCCGAGTTCGCCGCCGGCGCCTCGCAACGCCCATCCGGCTGAGCGTAGGCCGGCGGGCGGGCGCGCCTGTGCCGGGCGCCCACCCGTCGGGCGCCGCTACCCGCACACGCGGCTGGGCGCGGCCTCCTCGTTGCGCAGCGACTGCACCAGGCCGGTGAACGCAGCCATCTTCTCGTCGAACTGCTGCCAGTCCACGGAGTAGTAGGTGCGCGCGCCCTCGCCGCGCTGGCGCACGAAGCCGGTGTCGCGCAGGATGGCCAGATGATGCGAGATCAACGGCTGACTCATCTGCACGTGGGCCGTGATCTCGCACACGCAGACCTCGCCGGCCAGGAGCTGCTCGATGATGCGCGCCCGCGTGCCGCTGCAGAAGGCTTTGAAGAACGGCGTGAGCTCGGCGAGGGAGGCCGCCGGCCGGCCGTTCGCAGACTCGCTCATCCTGTACCTCCGTCGTCGGTCGCAGATGGACCTGCGGCGGCCACCGCCACCGCCGCCATGGCCTCGTCGCGGAAGTAGCGCCGCCGGAAGTACAGCGCCACGTTGACCAGGCCGATGAGCACCGGCACTTCCACCAGCGGCCCTATGACGGCGGCGAAGGCCACGCCGGAGCCGATGCCGAACACGGCCACGGCCACGGCGATGGCCAGCTCGAAGTTGTTGCTGGCGGCCGTGAACGAGAGGGTGGCCGTCTTGGCGTAGTCGGCGCCGATCTTGCGTCCCAAGTAGAAGCTCACGAAGAACATGATGAGGAAGTACAGGAGCAGCGGGATGGCCACCCTCACCACGTCGAGCGGCAAGTGCACGATCAGTTTGCCCTTGAGGCTGAACATGACCAGGATGGTGAACAAAAGGGCGACCAGCGTGACGGGGCTGATGCGCGGGATGAAGCGCGTCTCGTACCACTGCCGGCCTTTGGTCCGCAGAGCCACGAAGCGCGTGAGCATGCCGGCCAAGAAGGGAACGCCGAGGTAGATGAACACGCTCTTGGCGATCTGGGCGATGTGCACGTCCACGACGCTGCCTTTGAGACCGAAGAGCGGCGGCAGCTTGGTGACGAAGAGCCAGGCGTAGAGGCTGTAGAAGAGCACCTGGAACACGCTGTTGAAGGCCACCAGCCCGGCGGCGTACTCGCTGTCTCCGTCGGCCAGCTCGTTCCAGACGATGACNNACCATGGCGATGCAGCGTGCCAGGCCCATCATGATGAGGCCCACCATGTACTCCGGCTTGTCGTGCAGCAGCAGGATGGCCAGGAAGAACATGAGCGTCGGCCCTATGACCCAGTTCTGCACCAGCGACAGGCCGAGCACCTTGAAGTCGCGGAACACGTCGCCCAGCTCCTCGTAGCGCACCTTGGCCAGGGGCGGGTACATCATGAGGATGAGGCCGATGGCGATGGGCACGTTGGTGGTGCCCGAGTTGAACCGGCTGATGAACTCGGGCACGCCTTTGACCGCCCAGCCCACGAACACGCCCACGGCCATGGCGAGGAAGATCCAGGCCGTGAGGTAGCGGTCGAGGAACGAGAGTCGTCGCGTTGCCGTGGGCGTCATCGTTCCTCCTTGGCATTTGGCGGACATGATCCGCTCTGTGACTCGAGATTACATTGACACTCGTTTATGGTCAACATATGTTGATGTGACGCTGGATCGAAGGCAGGAGTGCGGATGAAGCGATTGACGCCGAATGGACCCATCGCCGTCTTCTCGGACGTGCACGGCAACCTGCCCGGGCTCGAGGCGATCCTCGCCGACGTGCAGCGACGCGGGGTGCGTGACGTGCTGTGCCTGGGCGACCTCGTCGGCTACGGTCCCTTCCCCAACGAGGTCGCCCAGCTCGTGCGCGAGCAGGGCATCCCCACCGTGATGGGCAACTACGACCAGGGGATCGGCTTCGCGACCGGCGACTGCGGCTGCGTCTACAAGACCGACGAGCAGCGCGCCGAAGGCGCTGCCTCCCTGGAATGGACCACCGCTGCCGTGACCGAGCAGACGCGCGCGTTCTTGCGCACGCTCGAGGATCGCTTCGTGCTCGCGACGGCGGCCGGCGAGCTGCTGGCCGTGCACGGCAGCCCGCGGCGCATCAACGAGTACCTGTTCGAGGACCGGCCGGAGTCGGCGATGGCGCGGATGGCCGCCCAGGACCCGTACCGGGCCATCCTCTTCGGCCACACGCACATCCCCTACGTGCGTGAGGTGCACGGCACCGCGTTCGTCAACGTGGGCAGCGGCGGGCGACCGCGGGATGGTGACTGGCGCGTGTGCTACGCGCTCGTCGACCCGGAACGGTCGAGCTCCACCAGACTCGCGGTGAAGCTCGTGCGGCTGAGGTACGACTTCGCGCGGCTGGCCGCAGCTCTCAGCACGACCTCGCTGACGACCCAGTTCACGGGACCGGCCGGAGCCTGAGCGATCCTGCGGTGGCTCAGGCTCCTGCCGCGGCGGCTCAGGCCCCGGCCGGCGGGGCCGTGGAGCAGGCCCTGCAGCAGGTCCGTGACAGGCTGAGGCCCCCGGCGGGTGCCACCCCGTAGAGGGGCTGGCTGGCCGGGGGCCTCGAGCGGCCTGAGGGCTGCGTCAGAACGTCTGCGGTCGCACGCCCAGCGTCACTTGCACGTTCTTGGTCGACGAACCGCTGATGACACTCAACGTCACCACGTCCCCCGGCTTGTGCGTGCTTATGGCGGCCTGTAGCGCGTCCATGCTGCTGAGAGGCTCGCCGTTGATGGCCGTGATGATGTCGCCGCCGGTCACCCACTGCTGGTTCTGGAGCACGACCTGAGTCTGGCCGCCGGTGATGCCCGCCTTGGCTGCAGGGCTGCCGGAGGTGACTTGGGCCACCAGCACGCCTTGGGCCGCCTTCAGGTTGAGCGTCTTGGCCACGTCGGGCGTGATCGTCTGGCCTGCGATGCCCAACCAGGCGTACTTGACGGTGCCGGTCTGCTCGAGCTGAGTCATGGCGTTCTTCGCCGTGTCGATCGGCACCGCGAAGCCGAGCCCCTGATTGCCGCCGGACTGCGAGGCGATCTGCTCGTTGATGCCGATCACCCTGCCGGACGAGTCGATGAGGGGGCCGCCAGAGTTGCCTTCGTTGATGGCCGCGTCGGTCTGGATGCCGTTGGAGATGGTCGAACCGTTCGGCGACTGCAGGTTGCGGTTGGTCGCTGAGACGACGCCCTCGGTGAGCGAGAAGTCGAAGCCCAGCGGGTTGCCGATAGCGACGACGGGCTCACCGACCTGCACCTTGCTTGAGTCTCCGAGGACGAGCGGATCAAGCTTGCCGGCGCTGCTGGGGTCGATCTTGAGCAAAGCCACGTCGCTGGTCTGGTCGACGCCCACGACTTTGGCGGTGACGGTCTTGGTCTGCGAAGCGGCGCCCTTGAAGACCACGCTCACCGAGTTGGCCGCCTGGCCGTTGTCGGTGACCACGTGGGCGTTGGTAAGGATGTAGCCGTCGTTTGAGACGACGAACCCTGAGCCGAGCGCTTGTGAGGGTCCCGAGGGCATGCCGAACAGGTCCTGGCCGCCGCTTGAGTAGGTAGCCAGCACCTCGACTACTCCGGCGGAGTACTTCTGGTAGATCTGTGAGGCGGTCAGCGACCCGCTGGTGGTGAGCGCGGCCGTGGTCGTGGAGCCCGACGAACCGGGCGCGTAGACGGTCGTCTGGTGGGTCTTCACGGGAAGGACCCCGAAGACCACAAGGAGTGCCAGGAGCAGTAGGATGCTCACGCCGCCGGAGACAAAGACCCCGACGCCTGATCGTAGTTTCTTCATGAATGACCTCCGGACGTCTGTACCGTGGTGATGCAGACAGTTGTATCCTGCTGGCCTATGGAACTCCTGAGCCGCGGCTTGGAGTCCGCTGAGTGTTCATTCCCCGGTTCGCGCGCACGGATGCATGTTCTGACGCACAGGGCATACACAGTCTGCGCACAGACGTCTCGCAGACAGCCTCAGTACACTGGCTTGGTCGGAGGGAGGGAGCAGGAGTCATGACCGAGAGCACACGTGTGCTCGTCGTTGACGACGAGAAGAGTCTGACCGATCTCATCGCGCTGGCCTTGCGCTATGAGCGGTTCGACGTGAGCGTCGCCCACACTGCCCGCGAGGCGCTGGCCGCCGTGCCGTTGTTCCATCCCGACCTCGTCGTGCTGGACATCATGCTGCCCGACCTCGACGGCTTCGAGGTCGCGCGCCGCCTGGCGGTCGAGTCGCCCTCTACGCCGCTGCTGTTCCTCACGGCGCGCGACGGCACCGAGGACAAGATCCGCGGGCTCACCATTGGTGGCGACGACTACATGACCAAGCCGTTCAGCTTGGAAGAGCTCGTCGCCCGCATACGCGCCATCCTGCGGCGCACGCAGAAGACCGAGGCGGCCGCCGAGCGCCTGGCGTTCGCCGACGTGGAGATGAACGAGGACACCTACGAGGTGCGTCGCGCCGGCGCGCCGGTCGAGCTCACGGCCACCGAGTACAAGCTGCTGCGCTACCTGATGCTCAACCCGCGGCATGTGCTCTCCAAGGCGCAGATCCTCGACCGCGTGTGGAACTACGACTTCGGCGGCAACGCCAACGTGGTGGAGATCTACGTCAGCTACCTGCGCAAGAAGCTCGACGCGCTGGGGCCGCCGCTCATCCACACGGTGCGCGGCTTCGGCTACTGCCTGCGCGAGACCAAGGACTAGGCTGTGACGCTGCGCCTTCGCCTGCTGCTCGCGCTCGTGGTGCTGGTCGCCGTCGGTCTCGTCGTGGCCGACGGCGTCACCTACGTCTCGCTACGCTCGTTCCTCGTGGGCCGCATCGACCAGCAACTTGCCGGCGCGCCATCCCCGGCCCTGCATGCCCTCGTGCAGTTGGGCGCCAACGTGCCGGGTCCGGTCCCCCAAGAGCCGGCCACGGCGCCCCTGCTGCCTCCGGGGACGTACGCGGCCGTGCTCAACCANNGCTGGGCTGGCGGCGACGATCGCCAAGGGCGGCAGCAGCCGCGTCTTCTCGGCGCCCGCCTCCGGCAAGTCGTCGCTGCACTACCGGGTACTGGCCACGCACCTCCAGGAGGCGCCGTTCGCGCTCATCGTCGCCATCCCCTTGACCGAGGTGTCGCAGACGCTGAACCGGCTGCTCAGACAGGAGCTGCTGGTGACCGGCGGCGTGCTGCTCGGTCTGGCGGTGCTCGCCTGGTGGATCGTGCGCCGCGAGATGCGCCCGCTCGAGGACATGGCACAGACGGCGGGCGCCATCGCCGCCGGCGACCTCACCCAGCGCGTGCAGCGCGCCGAGGGGCGCACCGAGGTAGGTCGCCTGGGGCTGGCACTCAACGCCATGCTCGGCCAGATCGAGCAGGCGTTTGCCCGGCGCCAGGCGTCCGAAGACGCGCTGCGCCGCTTTCTGGCTCAGGCTTCGCACGAGCTGCGCACGCCGCTCACCTCCATCCGTGGCTATGCGGAGCTCTTCCGCCGCGGCGCCAAGGACAGGCCCGAGGACCTGGAGCTGGCGATGCGNNTGGACAAGGCGCCCGTCGACCTGGCCCAGGTGGCCGCCGACGCCGTCGCCGACGCCCACATAGCCGATCCTGAACGGACGATCGTCGTCGAGGCGGCTCAGCCGGTGCTCGTGCTCGCCGACGAGTCGCGCTTGCGGCAGGTCGCCGCCAACCTGGTGATGAACGCTCTCCAGCACGCAGGGCCGCAGGCCCACGTAGCCGTGAGCGCCCGGGCGCAGGACGGGTGGGCCGTGCTCGAGGTGAAGGACGACGGTGTGGGCATGCCGCCCGAGGTCGCTAAGCGTGTGTTCGAACCGTTCTTCCAGGCGTCGGACGAGGCGGATGGTTCGGCCGGCGACGGGGCGACGACCGGGCTGGGGCTGGCCATCGCGGCCGGCATCGCTCAAGCCCACGGCGGCTCCATCATGCTCGAGACCGCGCCCGGCCAGGGAGCCTCGTTTGTCGTTCGGCTGCCCGTCTAGCAGGTCGCTCTCAGCGCGGCCTCAGCGGGCGCCAAGGTGGGCCTGCCAAGCTACTTCCTTCGTGTCTCGCAAGGAAAGGGAGAGGAACACCATGAGCAGATGGACCCGCACCGGGACCGCCGCTTTGGCGGTGGCGCTGTTCGTGACGACGGGGACCTTTGTGCTGGCCGGCTGCGGCGGCAAATCGGCGACGGCCGGCCGGTCGAACCGCCCGGGGTTCAACGGTCAGTGGGGCGGCCTCGGGACGATGCTCGCCAGGCAGCTCGATCCGCTGGTCCAGCAGGGCACCATCACCAGCGACCAGGAGAAGGCCGTCCTGGCTGCCTTTCAGAAGGTGATCGCCGGCCGCATGCAGGGTGGTCAGGCGCCCTATCAAGGCGGTCAGTCGCCCGCCCCCGGTGTTCAGCAGCAGCAGCCGCGGGGCGGCGCGATGTTCGCGAGTGTGCTGGCGGCGCTGGTGAAGAGCGGCACGATCACGAGTGCGCAGTCAGAGGCGATCAGCCAGGCACTCATGAGCGGCCGGCGCGGCTTTGCGCCGCCCTCCGGCGCTCCGCCCGCTCAGTCCCTCTGAGGGCTCTCGACCACCACGCGGTCGGCGGCGGCGTCGGCGCTGATCACGGCACCGTCGTCGAGCAGGAACCGGCGCGACGCCGGCGCGGCCACGTGGGTGTCATGGGTCACCACGATGATCGTCTGGCCGCGACTCTGCCACAGTCCTTGGAGCAGCGCGATGATCTCGTCGCGCGTGCGCTCGTCGAGGTTGCCCGTGGGCTCGTCGGCCAGGATCACGCGCGGCGAGCGCACCAGCGCCCGGGCGATGGCCACGCGCTGCTGCTCGCCGCCGGAGAGCTCCGCCGGCAGATGCTTGCCGCGCTCTGCCAGGCCGAGCTCCGCCAGTGCGGCCTGAGCCTTCGCGCCGCGCTCCGCCGCCGACAGGTGGAGCGGCACCAGAGCCGTCTCCACGTTCTCCTGAGCCGTCAGAGTCGGGATCAGGTTGAACGCCTGGAAGATGAAGCCGAAGGCGCGGCCGCGCAGCTTGGTGAGTTCACTCTCCTTCATGCCGGCCAGGTCGACTCCGTCGAAGAGCACGGAGCCCGACGTGGGCCGGTCCAGCGCGCCCAGCATCTGCAGGAGCGTCGTCTTGCCCGAGCCGGTGGAGCCCTGGATGGCCACAAACTCGCCTTGGTCTATGGAGAGGTCGACGTCGTGCAGGGCGGCGACCTTCTTCTTTGACTGTGCGTACCGCTTGGACACGCCGTGCAGCTCGTAGAGCATTGGTCCTCCGTCTGATCGGGGGGTGGCCGGTGAGGGCCTCAGTCGACTCGCCGCAACGCGTCGGCGGGGCTGAGGCGGGCGGCGCGCCAGCCGCCGAGCCCGCCGGCGATGAGGCCGCCGGCCACTGCCAGCGCTATGGCTACGGCCACCAGGCTCACACTGATGGGGGCGTGCAGGTACACCGTCACGGTGTGCGAGAGCCCTCGGAGCGCGTCGCCGGGGCCGCCGCCGGCACTGCTCGCGCCGGGTGCCCCGCCAAAGAAGCTGCCGGCGCGCGAGGTGGGCAGGCCGGAGGCGCCGACCGTCGCCTGCAGGCTGGGCGAGAAGGCGCCGATGAGGCGCGTGGCTGCGTAGCCGAGAGCGACGCCGATGGCGCCGCCGGCGAGACCCTGGATAAGAGCCTCGCCCAGCACCTGCGAGACGATGCGGCGGCTCTTCCAGCCGATCGCCTTGAGCGTGCCGAACTCGCGCACACGCCGGCCCACGCCCGACAGCGTCAGCAGGCTGGCCACGGCCACCGCGGAGATCAGCGCCGCCACTTCGAGCCACTTGCCGAGCGAGCTCGACAGCTTCGAAGCGCTGCTGAGCGAGCCGCTGACCTGGTTTGCCAGGTCCTGAGCGGTCGTTACCGTAGCGCCCGAGACGGTCTTCTTGATCTCGGCCTTGACGGTCGCGATCTGGGTGGCGCTGGTGGCCTTGACGTAGATCTCGTTGACCTTGCCCGTCTCACCGGAGATGGTCTGCGCCATGAGCAGGGGCATGTAGACGTCGACCGACGAGGTCGCCGACTTGCGGATGCCGATCACCTTGAACGAGACGCCCGAGATCTTCATGGTGTCGCCGACGACGATGCTGTTCTGCTTGGCGTAGGCGGCATCGATCACGACGACTTTGGCGCTGGTCTCGCTCGAGGTGAACGTGCGACCGCTCGTCAGGGTGGTCGAGCTGAGCGGCCCGATCGTCTGGTCGCTCACGTCGATGCCGGCGATCGTGAAGCTGCTGATCTTGATGGGCGACTGGCTGGGCGTGGCCGAGCCGCTGCTCGAGGTGGACGGCTGCGCGCTGGTGCTCTTGCTGGCGCTGGAGCTGGTGGAGCCCGAGACCTTGGCGAAGTGACCGCTGACGTGCATCGACGACAGCGTGAGGCCGCCGACCGCGGAGCTCACGCCGCTCAGCGACTTGACCGCGGTGACCTTGGTAGTGCTGAGCAGCGCCAGCCCCATGGTGCTCGTCACGCGGTCGCGGGCGAAGCTCTGGCCCTGCTTCTTCGTGCTTCCGGGGTTCATGGCGAACTGCTGCGCGCCGCCCGAGCCGCTCTTGGCGCTCTGGGTGACGCTGATATCGGTGCCCACGCCGTAGAGCGAATGCAGCACCTGGTTCTGAGCGGAACGCACGCCGCCCGCGCTCGCCGAGACGGTCACCACCAGGCAGATGCCCAGCGCCAGACCGAGCGCCGTCAGCACCGCCTGGCGATGCCTGTGGCGCAATTCGCGAAAGAGGTAGTTCAGAAACAAGGTCGATCCTCCAATGACTCGCTTGCAGAGATGTCTTGAGGCACCCTAGCTGCCGCGTTTGAAGCGACCATGTGAGTCGATTGTGCGTCTCCTGAGACATCCTGAGCGTCAGCTGAGAACGGCCGGCCGGACGTCGCGAATGGGGGCTTCAGGCAGATCGCGGCCCAGGACGCCGCGCCGGTCCGGCCCGCGCCACGTGCGCTCGAAGCTTGAAGCAGGCCCACCGGCACCCTATGCTGCCCGGTGTTCCGAAACGCGAAGGGGATGAAGACGACGTCCGAGACACCACAGCGCCACGCCGGCTCAGAAGGACGCTCGCGAGCGCGAGAGCGCACGAGGCCGCCGCGCCGCCGCCACCTGCTGCTCAAGACGCTGCTCACCGTGATCGTGCTGGCGGCGCTCGCGGGCGGCGCGGGCGCGGCGTACCTCTTTCACACGGGGGCCGAGGGCGGCCCGGTGACCGTGACCATCCCGGCGGGCTCCGGTCTGAGCGGCATCGCCGACGTCCTCGCCCGGCAGCGGGTCGTGCCGCACGCCCTGGCGTTCGTCATCCGTGCCCGGCTCGACGGCCGCGGTTCACGGTTCAAAGCGGGCACCTACACGCTGCGGGTGAACGAACCGTACTCGAAGCTGGCGAGCGCGCTGGTCGCCGGTGTCGCCGCGCGCACCATCAGGATCACCATCCCCGAAGGCTATACGCTGGCCCAGACGGCGACCCTGCTGCACGCCAGGATCCCCGGCTTCTCAGCGGCGCGGTACCTCGACCTGACCCAGCGTCACCCGGTGACCGTGGACGTGGCCGGCTACAAGCGCGGTGACTCGCTGCAGGGGCTGCTCTTCCCCGCCACCTACGAGGTGTTTCCCACCGTCACTCCGCTCCGCTTCATCACCCTGCAGATCGCGGCCTTCAAGGCCAACCTCGCCGAGGTGCCGATGCGGCGCGCGACCAAGGCGAACCTCACGCCGTACGACGTCGTCACGATCGCTTCGCTCATCGAGCGCGAGGCGCGCGCCGCGAACGATCGTGCCCGGATCGCCGCCGTCGTGTGGAACAGGCTCCGGCTCGGCATGAAGCTGCAGATCGACGCGACCGTCCTGTATGCCCTGGGCAGACACAAGGACGAGCTCACCTACCACGACCTGACGGTCCGCTCGCCCTACAACACCTACCTGCACTTCGGGCTGCCGCCGACGCCCATCGACAACCCTGGGCTGGCCGCGCTCACGGCCGCCGCCAACCCCGTGCACGCGACCTATCTGTACTACGTCGGACGCGCCGACGGCACCGGTCCGCTCTACTTCTCGAGCACCTACGCGCAGTTCCTGAAAGACGGCCAGAGAGCCGCTCAATAGGCTCGGCGCGACCGCCTGCGGCGTAAGGGGTTCAGGACCGCGCCGCCGGCCGGCCGCGGCCGCCCGGCGGCGCGGTCTCCGGCGTCAGGGACCTTCGGCCAGAGCCGGCGTCGCGACCTCGGTGGCGCCCGCCGTCAACGCCGTGCTCGGGATCCGTTGCGTGAAGAAGAGCGCCACGCAGCCCAGGAGGGCCAGCACCGCGAGGGCCGTGCGCAGACCGTCGATGCGCGCCTTGCGGTTCGTGTCGAGCGCCACCTTCGTGATCTGCTCCGACTGGCCGGCGTTCTTCAGCGCCTTGCTCAGGTCGGCGTTCGACACGAAGGGGATGCCGCCGGCCAGCTCGACGCTCGCCTTCGACTTCACGCTCTGCGGCACGTTGGGATTCTGCTCGACGCCGGCGATGAACGAGGCGGTCAGCACGGCGATCATCACCGAACCGGCGAGCGCCGTGCCCAGCGACGCGCCGAGGTTGGTGGCGGTGTTCTGCAGACCGCCGACCTCGGCGCTCTTCTCGTCGGGCACCGACGACACGGTCACCGCCCCTAGCTGCGAAGCGAGCGACCCCATGCCGAGACCGGCCAGCAGCAGCGGGATGGAGACGACGGCGGCGTTGGCGTCGAGGTTGATGCCCGCCATCAAGGCGATGATGCCGGCGAGTATGCACAGCAGCCCCGCGCGGACCACGCGCCGCGGCGAGACGCCGGGCCACACCTTGGGAATGCCGACCGCGGCGATGAGCAGGCCCACCGAGAGCGGCAGCACGCGCACACCGGTCTCCAGGGCGGAGAGCCCGAGCACCACCGACAGAAACAGCGGGATGACGAAGAAGATGCCCGACTGCAGCAGACACTCAAAGAAGAACGTCAGGAGCCCGCCGGTGAGCCGGCGGTTGCCGAACAGCGCCGTCTCAACGAGCGGCTCCTTGCCGGCGGCTTCGAGATGCGACTGCCAGCGGAAGAACAGCCAGAGCACGAGGCTGCCGGCGATGATCAGCCAGATGGTCGGCGAGAGCCTGAGCCACGACGGACCCCCCACCTTGGGCAGCACCCAGCCCCACTCGGCCGAGCGCAGCACGCCATAGACGGCCAGTGCCAGGCCGCCGGCCGACAAAAAGGCGCCGGGCAGGTCCAGGCGCGAGCGTCGCGAGGTCGGCGCGTCCTGCACGCGCCGCGCCATGACGAGGATCGCGAGGACGATGACGACCTCGCCCACGAACACGTAGCGCCAGGAGGCATAGGTCGTGACGAGGCCGCCGATCAGCGGCCCCACGGCCACGGCCATGGCGCCGGCGGCGGCCATGAGCCCGTAGGCCTTGGGCCGGTCCCTGGGCGCGAAGTTGCCGGCCACCAGCGCGACGATGGCCGGCATGATCAGCGCGGCGCCGATCCCCTCGAGGAACGACCAGCCGAGTATCAGCACGGTGACGCTCGGCGCCGCCGCCGTGGTGAGAGAGCCGGCGCCGTAGATGACGCAGCCGATCGAGAAGGCCCGGCGACGGCCGATGATGCTGCCGATCTTGCCGCCGGTGATCATCAGGCAGGCCATCACCAGCGTATACAGCGTGATGGCCGTCTGGATGCCGGTGACCGTCGTGCCGAGATCCTTGGCTACGGTCGCTATGGAAACGTTCATGACCGAGCTGTCGAGCGTCATGACGAACTGCCCGGTCGCCAGCGTGAGCAGGACGAAGCCCCCGCCGCCTACTACCGCAGTCTTCGCCGCGGCGTTTGAAGTCATTGCCGCCCCCCTCGCTGCCGGTCTCCGGGCCGCTGCGAGCCGGTCTCCGGCATCTCGGCCACAAGGGCATCGTCGCGCACCTGTTCGACGGCGACG